>JAVKTQ010000006.1 GCA_031460455.1 Sporomusaceae bacterium | reverse complement strand
ACCATCGGCCCCGGCAACATCGCCGGCACCGCCCTCATGGCCCCGGTGGCCATGGCGATCGCCACCCGCATCGGCATGTCCGCCTTCCTGATGACGCTTGTCGTCGTCGGCGCGGCCAACGGCGCGGCCTTCTCGCCCTTCGCCCCCACGGGCATCATCTCCAACGGTCTTATCGCCAAGATGGCCACCCAACTCAACCTCACCGACCTCAGCGGCCTCGCCTGGAAGATTCACTTCAACTCCGAAGTCGCCCAAGGCATCATCAACTTCGCCGGCTTCATGGTTCTCGGCGGCTGGGCCTGGATAACCAAACAGCGCGGCGAAAAGATTAACATCGACGAATTCGCCCCCAAGCCCGAGCCGTTCGACAGGCATCAGCTCCTCACCCTGGCGATGGTCTTTGTGCTCATCCTCCTGGTAGTACTGCCCGGCCTCGCCCCGCTGAAGCCCTTCTTCAAAGCTAACAAGTGGCTGGCCAATATGATATCCAACGTCGGCACGATCGCCTTCATTCTCGCCGGCGTGCTGATGCTGACCGGCTCGGGCGACAGCAAGAAAGCCATCAAGGTCATGCCCTGGGGCGTTATCATGATGGTCTGCGGCGTCACCGTGCTGATCGAAGTCATGGATAAATCGGGCGGCCTGAAAGCTCTCGTGCAGTTGATCGGCGCCATCTCCGGCCCGGTCACGGTCAACGCCTGGCTCGGCCTCATCACCGGCGTCATCTCGGCCTACTCCAGCTCTTCGGGCGTGGTTGTGCCGATGTTCCTGCCGATGGTGCCCGGCCTGATCAAGGAAATCGGCGGCGGCGACCCGGTGGCGCTCATTTCGTCGATCAACGTCGGCGCCCACCTTGTCGACAGCTCGCCGCTTTCGACCCTCGGCGCGCTCTGCATCGCCTGCGCGGGCGACCACGAAGACAAAGCCAAGCTGTTCCGCAACCTGCTGATCTGGGGTCTCTCCATGTCGGTGGTCGGCGCATTGGCCTGCTGGCTGTTCTTCGGCGTCCTCGGCCTGTAACCGGGCGTTTCTTTACGACGCATAGGTATCGGTAAAGCACGGCATTGGCGGCAAAAGCAAACATCGCTTTTGCCGCCAATGAGCCTGTCATAGCCTTCGCAAAAGGGCTCGAAGGGTGGACGTATGAAAAGAACAACGGTGGTCATAATCGGCGGCGGGGCGATAGGCGTCGGCATCCTGCGCGACTTATCGCTGCGCGGCGTAAAAGCAATTTTAATCGCCGAGCATGATTTGGGCTTCGGGGCAAGCTCCGGCTACCCCGGACTGCTGCACAGCGGCGGGCGCTACGCAGTACACGACCCCGGCTCGGCTAAAGAGTGCGCCGCAGAAAACGCGGTACTCCGAAAAATCGGCCGACACTGTATCGAAGAAAACGCGGGGTATTTTATCCGCCTGCCGGAAGACGATCCAAGTTATGAGGGAATATGGGTCAAAGCATGCAAAGCGGCGGGTATTCCCGTAGCTGAAGCAAGGTTGGAAGATGCGCATCGCCTGGAACCGAACCTTACGGCGAGAGCGGAAGCGATATATAAATTGCCGGACGCTTCTGTCGATGTATTTCGCCTGTGCCGGCAGAATGTGCTGTCAGCCCAAAAGCATGGCGGCCACTTGCTCACATTCAGCGAAGTCACAGCAATAGAACGTACGGACACCCAAGTGGATGGGGTGCGGATTCGCAACAGCCTGACAGGACAGATAGACACGATCTGCTGCGACTACATTATTAACGCCGCCGGCGCATGGGGAGGAAAGGTCGCCCGGCTCGCAGGAATCACGCTAAGCGTCACGCTGGCCCGCAGGACGCTTATCTACATTAATCATCGCTTTACGAACAGGATTATCAACCGTCTCCACCGACCGGCGCCCGGAGATACCTTTGTGCCTTACGACTCTATGACGATATTGGGCACTGCTTATTCGCCCGCGGAAAAACCGGACGATTTTGTCCCCACGACTGAAGAAGTCGTGGCACTAATCAATACAGGCAAGGTTTTATTCGAAGATTTGCCTTATTACCATATTTTCCGTACCTGCACGGAAATCCGGCCTCAATATCGGGCAGAGCCAGGCGTGGAGGCAGGGGATAGACCCTGCAAATTCGAACTGATAGACCACTCGCGTGACGGCTTACATGGCTTTGCCAGCGTTATTGGCGGAAAACTTACCACCTACCGGCTCCTGGCGGAAAAAATCGCCGATTTTATTTGCGAAAAACTGTCTATTCGCTCAACCTGCCAAACGTCGGAAGAACCGATAATCGATGTTCCTTAACCCCGGAAATTCGCTGAAAAGACCGATGGCCGCTCCGCCGCCACCCACGACAAAGGCTTCGCGAAAACGCGAAGCCTTTTTGCGGCCTTTATCAGGCGACTGACATAAGAAATTAGCCCATATTCTTCAGCTTAGCCGATGCGCTTCAAAATCTTGGGGCGGATAAACCACAGGAGTTCGCCCTTGGCGGTCGTCTCCTTCTCGACGGTGAAGCCGGCAGCCGAAGCCTCGCTGAAAGGCAGCTTCAGGCCCGTCAGCTTCCGGGACCAGTCGCCGAGGAAGGGCTGGTGGCTGACGAAGATAAGGCATTCTTCGCTGCAGTGTTCGAAGGCGGTCGCCAGCAGGGTGGACAAGTCGTCGGTGTCAAGGGTTCTCAGGAAGCGGCGCTTGACGCCAAGCTCCTCGGCGACAAGCTCGGCCGTCTGGGATGCCGAGGGCGACATGCTCGACCACACCTGGGTTTTGACCTTCCGGGGGATGATCCGGTCGAGCCCCTGAGCGGCCTCGATCACAGCCTTCTCCCCATTCTTCGTCAATACGGAGCGGCTTTCGCCCTGCTTGGTCTTTTCCTCTGCTTCGCCGGTGTGAAAGAAAATAATGTACATAGGGCATTCCTCCCATATAGTGCGTTGGCTGTCGGCGGGGGAATTTCCTGGCGGCGGATTGTTAACTTTTTGTTAATTTTTGTCCTGCGTTATGCCGGCGATCGATAAGGTAAACCGAGCCCTCGATGGCCTTGGCCCGCCTTTTAAGCTGGGCGGCGATTTCGCCCAGCTCGAGATAGTTAATGAACCGTCGTTCGGTATTGTCGACAACCGCGATCGATACGGTGGTGAGAGGGAAATTCTCGTCCTGGCCCTTGCGGTTGGGAACGGTTATGAAGCCCCGCGCCAGGTCTTCGGGAGAGTAAAGGGCGCGAAATTCCCGGTCGAACCGGACGATGATGGCCTGGCAGAGTGCGTCCGTTTTTTCCGGTCGGCTGAGGATGATGAAGTCGTCGCCGCCGATATGTCCCAGAAAATCGGCATGACTGTCGCTGCAGGCGGCGATCGCCTGGTTCAAGACCGTGCTCGTCAGGCGCAGGGCGCGGTCGCCCTGCTCGAAACCGTACCTGTCGTTGAACGCCTTGAAATTATCGAGATCGACGTACAGCACGGCGAAAGGTTCATGCTGGGCCACCAGTCTTTTCAGATGTTCCTCGATGACGAGGTTGCCGGGCAGGCCGGTCAGGGGGTTGGCGTTGGCGGCCGAGCGGATTTGGCTGTCGGTGAGTTGCCGCAGCAGATCGATGATGGAAACCGTGCCCCAGTACCGGCCGCCTTTGGTCACGATAATCAGGTCGTACAATTTGCTCTCCTGCCGGGCCATAGCCTGGTGGGAAACGGCTTCGAGCGGCATACCGGCGTCGACGATCAGGGGCTCTTTATCCATAAGCAGGCGGATCGGGCGTCTATAATAGAGCGGCACGCCGTACTGGCTGCCCAGACGGTAATAAAGCTCATTTTTCATTACCAGACCGACCGGCTTCTGGTCTTCGACAACCACGATGCCTTGCAGCGTGCCTTCGGGGAAAAGATCTTTCGTTTCGGCCACCGTCTTCTGCCCGTCCACCGCGAGACTTTGCCTGGCGATACCGCCGATGGTCACTTCGCCGTTGTCCGGCATACCGTACGGGTCGGAAAGCCGGGCTTGCTCGGGCGCGATTAGGGACCGATGGCCTGGCGATTTTCTCACATGCGCCACTTCACTCTCTTTTGCTGCATTCTCTACGCTTATTATAAATCAGCTGCCCGTAAATCCGTGTTAAGGTATTGTTAAAATATGCTAATCTTTGACGACAAGGCTCATATCCTAAGCCTTGAATTTCTGTGCTATCCCGTCAAGGTCATGGGCGAGAGATTTAAGGTGCTCGATAGAGAAAAAGATGTTCTGGATCGCCGCCGCCTGTTCTTCGCTGACGGCAGCGACTTCGTGGATGGTCGTGTTATTGTCGGCCGTCGAGCGGGCTATGCCGGCGACGGCGTCGAAGGCTTGCCGGCAGCAGGCGAGCTGCCGCTCGGAGGCGGACGTGATCTCGTCCGCCTCGCCGCGGGTCTTGCCAATGGCGTCGACAATATGGCCGAAAGCGGCGCCAAGCTGCTCGTTTATGCCGGCGCTCCGTTCGATAAACGCCAGGCTCTGCCGGACAACGGCGGTGGCTTCGGCGGTCTTCGCCTGAACATCGCCGACGAGCGCCGCGATATTTTTCACCGCTTCTCCCGATTGCTCGGCAAGCTTCTGAACCTCGCCGGCTACCACGGCGAACCCGCGGCCAGCCTCGCCGGCCCTGGCGGCCTCGATCGAAGCGTTCAGCGCCAGCAGTTGGGTCTGTTTCGTTATCGAAGTGATGATCTCGGTAATCCGGGTGATCTCCCGGGTGCTCGCTCCCAGGGAAGTAATGTTGGCCACGGTGGTTTCCGCGGTCGTTTTAATCTGCCGCATATGATCGAGCGCCTGATTTACGACTTCTTGCCCTTCGCCGGCCACGGACGAGCATTCGCGGGTAGCCGCTGCCATCGCGCGCGAACGGCCGGAAACCGCGGCGCTGATCGTCCTCAGCTCGCCGAGCAGCGCTTCCGTCTTGCCGGTGTCTTCGCTCTGGCAGTTGATCCTTTCCGCCACATCCTGGATAGACTGGGAGACCTGCTGAAAAGATTCGCTCGCCTGCCCGGCCGCCTCTGTGACGCTGGCGGTGGAGGAGAAGATGTGCGACGATGAAGTTTTCATCGCGTCGCCGAGTTCGCGCAGGCCCGCCGTCATGGAATTAAAGGCCGCGGCCACGTGGCCCAGCTCGTCGTCCCGCTGCCCGGTGACCGTGACGCTCAGGTCGCCGGCGGCTACCTGGCGGGCGCCTTTCTCAAGCTCTTTAAGCGGAGCCAGCGCCCGGCGGGTGACCAGCAGGCCGGCAACAACGAAAATCGCTACCAGCAGAAGCGCCACGCGGGTACTGTGCTGAAGCATGGTGCCGATTGTCTCCAGGGCTTTGTCTTTGGGGAAAAGGGACACAACGACCCAGTCGGTGTTCTCCACCGCCCGGTAAGAAGCGAGGAACTCCTGGTTCCGTATATTACCGGACGTGTCGCCTGTTTTGTTTTTGACGGCTGCGGCGTAGACCTCTTCCTGTAACGTCTCCTGGTTTTCCACCGAAGAGGGGTTGTGCTGATTGTACAGCGGCACGCGGCGCTTGTCGAGGAGAACGGCGGCGTACCCCGGATTTTGCGATAGTATCGCCTCCACCCGTGTCTGCAGATTCAAAATCGACAAATTGGCTCCCAGGATGCCGGCGACCGTGTTGCCGCCGCCATAGATAGGCGCGGCGCCGAGGATAGTGAGCTGATTGGTCACCTTGCTGAAAACGGGGTCGGAAAAACTGATGGTTCCGCCAAGGGCGGCGCGGAAGTAATCGCGGTCGCCGATGCTGACCGGGGGGGAGGCGTCGGTGCGGCAGAGCTGATTGCCGGCGCGGTCGGCGATGAACAAGGCATCGTTGCCGCCATAGTATGGCTGCACCTGAACAAGGTACTTCTTCGCCGCCAGCGGATCGAGCGAGCGGATCTCTTCCTTGCCGCTGGTCGCCGCCAGGAAATTCTTCTTGGCCTGCACGTACAGGCTGATATCGCTGGCGACCCGCTCGGCCACCTTGTTGTTGCGGTCGATGGCGGCCGCGGTCAGACTATCCGCCGTCTGGTGGGAAAAATACCATCCCAGAATGAGTATCGGGATGGCACAAGTTGTCACAATAAAAATGGCGGCGCGCACGGTGAGCGACGAGAAACCGCTGGCGAGACCGTTTTTCCCGCCGGCGTCGGCTGGCGGGCGTCGCAATAACCCGGATAGCAGGGTCCTTCCCCGGTCGCTGGGTGACGATAGGCTTGATATGCGCATGCTTCTGACCTCTCACTGTCATTTTTGGTTCGATGGTACCATGATTTTCCTATGGCCGGAAGGTGGTTTCCCAAAGCTTAACCTTCCCTTAACGATAACTTAAGAAATCGGCAACAGTCGGCGCAGGATATGGAACACAGAGGATTGAACACAAATATGCAAAAGCCCGCGCAGCCAAGATTGGCGCAGGCTGATTGAATGGAGGCCGCAGTAATGGCAGACAAGATTTTGATCGTCGACGACGAACCCAATATTCGTCAGTTGGTCAGATTCAACCTGGAGAGGGAGGGCTTTACCGCGATCGAAGCGGAGGACGGCATCTCCTGCCTGAAAATGATCAATAAGGAAAGGCCCGACTTGATAATTCTTGACATAATGATACCGGGCATAGACGGCCTTGAAGTATGCAGAGTTATCAAGACCATACCGGAGACGGCCGGCATCGCGGTAATAATGCTAACCGCCAAGGCGGAGGAAATCGACACAATCCTCGGTCTGGAGATGGGCGCCGACGACTATGTAACCAAGCCCTTCAGCCCCCGCGAACTGGTAGCAAGGGTCAAGGCGGTACTCCGCCGCAGCCATAAAGACCCGCACCAGTCGGAAGAATTGGCATTCGGCAGCCTGCGCATGAACCTGGTCAGGTACGAGGCTTTCCTCGGCCAGGAAAAGCTGGCGCTGACCCCGAAAGAATTCGAACTGCTCAAATGCTTTGTCACCGACCCCGGCAAGGCATTCACCCGCGAGCAGCTGTTGGAGAAAGTCTGGGGGTACGAATACGCCGGCGACACCCGTACGGTGGACGTCCATATCCGCCATCTGCGGCTGAAACTGTCAGCCGACCAGGCATTGGCGGAGGCCATCGAAACGGTGCGCGGCGTCGGCTATCGGCTGCAAAAAATAGATTGAGACAGCGGGGCTGCAAGCCCGCGGTCTTTTTTTTTGCCCCCGTGGCGAAAAGGGAAAGGCTCAAACCCGAAAATTTAACACAGACTTAAAATTGCCTTAACAGCCCGGTAATTTAATGCTGCTACAATGAAACTGACAGAAACGAAGGGAGGCTACCGCCATCGACACAAAAGCGCTGATCATCACCGCCTCGATCGGCTCGGGGCACACACGGGCGGCGCACGCCGTTCGCGCCGCGCTGCTCGACGGACGGTTCGCATCGCAGGCGACGGTGGTCGATTTCCTCGACGACCGGGATACACCCAGCCGCCTCCTCAAAGACACCTACCTGAAAATGCTGGACGTTTTCCCTCACGCCTACGACCACCTTTACCGCTGGTCGCAGGAGCCGATAGCGGGCGCCAACCTCGGCAGCCTGACCGCGCTCCTCATGAGGAAAAAACTGCTGCACCTGCTGGATGAACACCGCCCCGCCATCGTCGTCTTTACCCATCCCTTTCCCTGCTGCGCGGCGGCCGCCTTGCGCCGCAGTCGGCGAATCAGCCTCCCGACAGCGGCTGTGCTCACCGATTTCGCCGTGCACCGCCTGTGGGTCCAGCGGGAAATCGACCTGTACTTCGTCGCCAGCCAGGAGATGAAGACCGCGCTGGAGGCGCTTAACATACATAGCGGGCGCGTTTACGCCACCGGCATTCCGGTAGCGGCCGGGTTCGCCGGCCGGACGCCCCGCCGCCGGCCGGACGGAGCGGCTTCCATCCTGGTTATGGGCGGCGGCCTGGGGCTCGGCGCGGTAGAAGAGGCGGTAGACAGCCTGGCGGCTGTCGGCGAACCGCTGCAAATCACTGTAGCGACAGGCGGCAACGACGCTCTGCGGCAAAGAGTGGAAGCCGCCGCCGGGCGATCCCCCCACCGCATCGTGACGCTGGGTTTCACCGACAAGATTCACGAACTGATGGCCGACGCCACCCTCCTCATCACCAAACCGGGAGCGCTGACCTGCAGCGAAGCGCTGGCCACCGGGACGCCGCTGCTGCTCTACAGTCCCCTTCCCGGCCAGGAAGAGGACAACGCCGCCTACCTCGTAAGGCGGGGCGCGGCCGTAAGGGCGGACGGCACGGCCGGCCTCGGCCGCATCGTCGCCAGGATGCTGTCGGATCGGGAGTTGCTGGACGGCATGAAGTCCAGGGCGGCGGCTATAGGCCGGCCGAAAGCGGCCCCGGAAATCGCCGCCGTCATCGCCAGCCGTCTCGCGGCGCAGCGGGTGAATCCCGCCGGCTAATCGCTCACTTAAACCTGACAAGGAGGAAGCATGAACACAAACGGAAAAACCAGCGCGTCGGAATTGTGCCTGCACTTGCTGCTGACCGCCATTGCCCCTTTGCAGGGCATGCTCGACCGTCCCGGGATTACGCACGAATTCTGCAATCGCCAGGCGCTGCAAATTCTCCGCAGCGACGGCTTTACCCGGTACGCGGAATTTCTTGAGCTGTTCAGGCGCGAGCTCGATTGCGGCGTCTACTGGGCGGATCAGGGCTGGAAGAACGTCCATCATTACTTTGAGCCCGCCTCGGGCAAGGGCTTATGGCATTTCGCCAGCGCGCGGCACGAGTTCGCGGCCTACTACCGGATGGCCCTGTTCTCGCTGCGGCGCGCGGATCTGCGCCGGGCCGCGTTCCTGCTCGGCGCGGCCGCCCATCTGGTGCAGGACATGTGCGTGCCCCACCACGCCCGTGCCAAAATACTGGACGGTCACAAACAATACGAAACCTGGGTCGAACAGCGCTTCGACCGCTATGCGGTCACAACCCGCGGCGTGTACGGCGAGGGACGGGCGCCCTGCTCGCTGCTGCTCGCCAACGCAGTTGTCGCCGCCGATTTCTTCGACGCCGTCAAACGGGAAGACGACGAAGCTTCCTACCATAGCGCCACGGAAATCATGCTGCCGCTAGCCCAGCGGACCACCGCCGGACTGCTGTGGCATTTCGCCAACGAAGCCGTCAAGGCGGGCATCGACATAACGACCGCCGTTGCCGGGTACAAAGCGGTCGCCTGACATTGACATCGCTGCAAAATACTCAGCCTTCTCCGGAGGTATATCTTGACAATCCTTGCTGTGGCCAAAGGCCGGCTGCCCGAGTTTTTCGGGAAAGCCAGCCTGCACGAAACACATACCGACACCGTACGGGAACTGAAAGAAATCATCGACCGGCAGGCAATCATGCCGGTTTTTCAGCCAATCGCCTCGCTGACGGACGGAAGCGTTATCGGTTACGAAGCCTTGAGCCGCGGACCGCAGGGGTCTACGCTCGAACGCCCCGACGCCCTTTTTGCCGCCGCCGCCGAGGGCGACCTCATCTGGGAGCTGGAATACCTGTGCCGCACCAAAGCCCTGGAAAAAGCGAAAGGCATAATCGCGTCCAAGATGCTGTTTATCAACGTCGATCCGCAGATCATAAACGACCACTGTTTCCAAAAGGGGCTCACCAGGGAATTACTGCAGAACTACTGCGCCGAGACCGGCAACGTCATATTCGAAATCACCGAGAAGACGGCAATCAGCGACTACAAAAGCTTCTGCCGCATCCTCGACAACTATAAGAGCCAGGGCTACAGAATAGCTATCGACGATACGGGAGCAGGCTACTCCGGCCTCAAAACACTGGCTGAAACCCGCCCCCATTTCATAAAAGTCGACATGGCGCTTGTCCACGATATCGACAAGGACGGCCTCAAACAGGCGATGATGAAGGCGCTCCACGATATTTCGCTGCTAACCGGCAGCCAGATAATCGCCGAAGGCATCGAAACCAGGGACGAGCTGGAAACCGTCATTTCCATCGGCATTCCTTACGGGCAGGGCTTCTATCTGCAGAAACCGGCGCCCGCGTTCGTGGATATCGCGCCAGATATCAGGGACACGATTATCGCCATCAACCGGGGAAAGACCGGCGATCGTCAGCGCAGTCCCCATGCCGTGCCTGTCGGGGAAATCGCGCGGCCAATTCCCGACATCGCCCCTGAAATGACGGTAGGCCAGGTGCTCGATTATTTCGCCAGCCTGCCTCAGATCCAGGGCCTGCCGGTCGTGGACGGAGGGCAGGCCGTCGGCCTGGTGATGAAGCACGAACTCATAGCCAGCCTGGCCGGCAACTATGGAAAAGCCTTATACATGAACAGACCTGTCCGCCTGCTCATGAACCGGCGCCCGCTGATCGTCGACTGCGCGACGCCGCTTGGCGCCGTCGCCGAACGCGCCATGGCCCGTCTCGCAGGCAACGTTTACGACCACATCCTCGTTGCGCGGGAAGGGAAATATTGCGGCGCGGTGTCCGTCAAGCGGCTTCTCGAAAAGCTGGCCGGCCGTTTTCGCCTCCCGCCCGACGGCCCCGCTCCGGGGCTTTGCAACAATTAACATACTTTTAACAAAACGTTAACAAATACTCCGGCGATACATGGTATAGTTCAAAGGAGAGAACCCACCAGGAGGATTATGCCGGATGAGCGACAAGATCCGCATCAACAAACTATCCCTTTACTACGGCGATACGCAGGCGCTGAAAAAAGTGTCCTTCGCGGTCCGGAAAAACAGCGTCATGGCCTTGATCGGCCCCTCGGGCTGCGGCAAGTCGACCTGTCTTAGGACGATAAACAGAATGAACGACCTGATCGAAAACGTCTCGATCGAGGGCGAAGTGCTGCTCGACGGCGTGGACGTCTATCATCCCGACACCGACGTTGTCATGCTGCGCAAACGGGTGGGGATGGTCTTCCAGCGCCCCAACCCTTTCCCGATGTCGATATACGATAATATCGCCTATGGTCCCAGGGTCCACGGCATCAAGGACAAGGCCGCCCTCGACGGCATCGTCGAAAAGAGCCTCACCGGCGCCGCCCTGTGGGACGAGGTGAAAGATCGCCTGAAGCAGTCGGCCATGGGCCTGTCGGGCGGTCAGCAGCAGCGGCTGTGCATCGCCCGCCTGCTCGCGGTCGACCCTGAGGTGCTGCTCATGGATGAGCCGTGCTCGGCGCTCGACCCCATATCGACGATGAAAATCGAAGAACTGATCGCCGAGTTGAAAGAGAAATACACCATCGTCCTCGTCACCCATAACATGCAGCAGGCCGCCAGGGTTTCCGGGGAAACGGCCTTTTTCCTCAGCGGCGAGCTGGTGGAATGCGGCAATACCGACACCATCTTCACCCGCCCGCAGGATAAACGCACCGAAGACTATATCACCGGTCGTTTCGGTTAAAGGAGAGAAGAAGATGCGCCAGACTTACGAAAAAGAACTGGAGACCCTGCGCCAGGAAATCCTGCGGATGGGCGAGCTTGTCGGCCAGTCGATCGAGGATGCCGTCCAGTCGCTCGCCAGGCAGGACGAACAGCTGGCCAAAAAGGTCATCGCCGGCGATGACGTCATCGACCAGTTGGAGATGGATATAGAGGACAAGTGCATGGTGCTGATAGCCAGGCAGCAGCCCATGGCCCGCGACCTGAGAATCATCGGCACCGGGCTTAAGATAACCACCGACCTCGAACGGATGGGCGACCATGCCTTCGATATCGCCAAAGTAACCGTCAGGCTGGCCAACCAGCCGCTGATCAAGCCCCTCGTCGATATCCCCCGCATGGCCCGCATGGCCCAGAAAATGCTGGCCGACTCGCTCGAAGCCTACATGAAGATGGACATCGCCCTCGCCGAAAAGGTATGCCTGGCGGATAACGAGGTCGACGACCTCTACCAGCAGGTCTTCCGCGAACTGCTCACCTACATGATGGAAGACCCGCGGACGATCGGCCAGGCCACCCAGCTCATCTTCGTCGGCCGCTACCTCGAACGGATCGCCGACCACGCCACCAACATCGCCGAATGGGTTATATACCTCGTCACCGGCCAAAGACTTCGCAAGAAATAAAATTATAAAAGACCCTTACGCCTGTGAAGCGCGTAAGGGTCTCTTTCTCATAAGCGGGTCTTTTACCCGGCCAGCGGCAGGGTGATCGTGAACGTCGTTCCCTCGCCGGCCTTGCTTTTCACGGTGATCGCGCCGCCCAGCGTCTCGACGATGAACTTGACGATCGACAGGCCCAGACCGCTGCCGCCGCCTTCGCGGACGCGGGCCTTATCCACCCGGTAGAAGCGGTCGAAGATGAACGGCAGATCGGCCGCCGGGATGCCGCTGCCCGTATCCTCGACCGTAATCACGGCGTTACCGGCGTTCTGGCTGCAGGATACCGTTATTCTTCCTCCCGGCGGGGTGAACTTGATGCTGTTGTCCAGCAGGTTGACGAGCACCTGGGTGAGCCAGTCGGGGTTGGCCAGGGCTAGCACCGGCTCCTCGCCCGCGACCAGTTTTACATCAAGCTTCTTGGCGTGCCACTGGGGGTAAAGCTGGCTGATGACCGCGCCGGCCATTTTCCCGGCATCGGTCGGCTCAAGCCTTACCTGCTGGCGGTATTCGGCCGAATTGAGACGGGCCAACTGCATCAGCTCCTTCACCAGCCGGTGCATCCGGTCGGCTTCTTCCTGGATGACGGTGAGGAATTGCACGCTCAGCTTGGGATCGGACAGCGCCCCGTCAAGCAGCGTTTCGGCGAAGCCTTTGATAGCGGTCAGCGGCGTCCCCAGTTCGTGGGAAGCGTTGGCGACGAATTCGGCCTGCCGCTCCTCGACCTCTTTCAGAGCCGTGATATCGTGGAATACGCACAGCACGCCGGCGGGCTCATTTTCGGGGCTGAAGGTCGGGGCGAGAAAAACCTGGAAGACCCGCTTGACGCCGGACAGATTTGTTTTCAGATCGATGTGGCGGCTCTGCCCTTCCTCGACCGTCTGCCGCACCGCCTTCTCCAGGGCGCTGAGGCCGACAACCTGGATATTGTGCTGGCCGAGCATGGCCGGGGTGACGCCGAACATCGCCGCCGCCTGCCGGTTGACGTCCGTCACCTTCCCGTAGCGGTCGAGGAGGATGACGGCGTTGTCCATATTCTCCAGTATCAGTTCGAGTTTCCGTTTCTCGGCGACAATCTCGTTGAGCTTGTCGTCAAGGCTGGCGGCGAGGTTGTTGAGCGTGTGGCCCAAGACCTCGATCTCGTCGCCTGTGCGGATATGGACGCGCCTGCTGAGCTGGCCCTGGCCCATATGGCGGGCAACTTTTGTTATCGCCTCCAGCGGAGCGGTGTACCTGCGGGCCAGGCGAAAACTCAGCAGCACGGCAAGCACCGATGTAATGAAGAAAGCGAGCAGCAGGACATTCCTGATCTGGCCGAAGCCGGCCTCGACATGCGCCAGAGTCGCCGCCACCCGGATTACGCCGGTGGTTTCCGCGCCGTCGCGCATGGGGATGGCCGCATACAAAAAGTTTTCCCTGAGCGTCGAACTGTAGCGGATAGCGACCCCATGCCCGCCGGCGATGGCATCGACCACCTCCGGGCGCTGCAGGTGATTTTCCATCACCGCCGGGTTCTCCCACGAGTCGGCCAGCACCGTGCCGTCATTGTCGATGATCGTGATGCGGTGGTCCACCTTGGTCGCCAGCTCCTTGAGGAGCGTTTCGATGGAAGCCTTCTCGCGCGGCCCCCGCATGTAGGGGTGGAGGAGCTGCTCGGCGATCTTAGCTTCCGTCAGGAGATTGCCTGTCAGCCGCTCGGTGTTATTTTCGTGAAAAAACCACAGGACATAGCTGCCGAGAGCCAGCAGCGTGGCGCCGACCAGCAGCACGAAAGAGGCGATCAAACGGTTGCGGATGCCTGATGAAAACATCGCGTTACCCCCGATAAGCGAGACTTGGCGGACGATTATACTACCATAATAACAGGCCGGGCCGCTAAAAAAAATAGGCCGCCAAACTTTAACATAACCTTAACACAGCCTTAACACAAGCACCATGCGCCCTGCGTTATAATTTAGGCGAAGACATACTATCACAATCTAGGAGGGTAATCATGAAAAAAGTTTCCAAGATTATGGCAGCTATTCTCGTACTTAGCCTCAGCCTCGGCCTGCTGGCCGGCTGCGGGCAAAGCAAGTCCGAGCAGCCCAAACAGGCGGCGGCCGAAATCCAGGGCACCGTGAGCGCCTCCGGCTCCACGGCGCTGCTGCCGCTCCTCAAACCCGCCCAGGAAGAATTCCAGAAGCTCCACGCCAAAGTCACCGTCAATATCGCCGGCGGCGGCTCGTTCACCGGCCAGAACCAGGTGGCCGCCGGGTCGGTCAACATCGGCAACTCCGACGTCGGCCTGCAGGACAGCCTCAAGAGCGCCGGCCTCGTCGAACACAAACTCGTCGGCATCCCCTTCGTATTCATCGTCAACCCCGGCGTCACCGTCGACAGCCTCACCCCCGAACAGTACGTAGCCATCTTCAGCGGCAAAACCACCAACTGGAAGGACGTCGGCGGCAAAGACCAGGCCATCACCATCATCCACCGCGCCAAATCCTCCGGCTCCCGCGCCACCATCCAGGAAGTCGTCATGAAGAGCGCGTCCTTCACCGACAACGCCGTCATCCAGGACTCCAACGGGGCCGTGCGGGCCGCCATCGCCTCCACCCCCGGCGCCATCGGCTATGTTGACGCCGCCTATGTCGACCAGTCGGTAAAAGGTCTGGCCTATAACGGCGTCAAATTCTCGCTCGAAAACGTCACCGGCGGCAAATACCCTGTCTACACATTCGGCCGCATGTACACCAAAGGCCAGCCCACCGGCGCCGTGAAAGCCTTCATCGACTACGCCACCAGCAAGGACTTCCAGGAAAAATACGCCGAGAAGCAAGGCTTCGTACCCGTCACGAAAATGCCCAAGTAATTGCATAAAACATGGCGGCGGCGCTCAGGCGCCGCCGCCATGTTGCCGATAAAGCCCCATCTGCGGCGTTGCTCCTCGGCTGCCATCCTCAGCGTACCGTCGTGTACGCTTCCGGTGTCAACCTCCGGCGCGCCTTGCATCTGGGGCTTTCTTGGCAACATGGCATCTGCAGGCATTTCAGGCGCCGCCGCCGTTTTTCTATAAACTTAACCAAAACTTAACCTGACATTAACAATCGCCTAACAGACAGTCCTTATAATTAAATTATACAAGACCTAAGACTTCGGGGGAGAAAACGACATGGCATCATCACTGGTCAACACCGGCAACCACAACCTCAAACTGGCCTACGACCGCTATATGCGCTACCTCTTCATCGCCAGCGCCCTGCTGCTCACCGTCATCATCGCCGCCATCATCGTCTTCGTCGGCCAGCAGGGGCTGATGACCTTCAAAGAAGTCAGCCCGGCCGATTTCTTCCTTGCCGGCAAATGGGACCCCACCGAGGGCAAATTCGGCGCCCTGAGCTTCATCCTCGGCTCGGTATACGTCACCGTCCTCGCCGTGCTGCTCGGCGCGCCCCTTGGCCTGGCAGGCGCCATCTTCATGGCCAAAATCGCCCCGCCGCGCCTGCGGGACATCATGCGCCCGGCCACCGACCTGTACGTCGCCATCCCCTCTGTCGTCTACGGCTTCATCGGCCTCACCATCCTCGTCCCCTACATCCGCGTCCAGTTCGGCGTCAACACCGGCTTCGGCCTCCTCGCCGCGGCCGCCATCCTCGCCGTCATGATCCTGCCGACCATCATCAGCATCTCCGAAGACGCCATCCGCTCCGTCCCCCGCGCCCTCGAAGAAGGCTCGCTCGCCCTCGGGGCCACCCGCTGGCAGACGATCACCGGCGTCATCCTGCCGGCCGCCCTGCCCGGCATCCTCACCTCCATCATCCTCGCCATGGCGAGGGCGGTCGGCGAAACGATGGCCGTCCAGATGGTCATCGGCAACACCCCGCAGATCGCCCGCTCGCTCTTCATGCCCACCTCCACCCTCACCAGCGAAATCGTCGTCGAAATGGGCAACACTCCCTTCGGCTCGGCCTGGGGCAACTCCCTCTTCCTCATGGCCCTGGTGCTGCTGCTGTTATCGATGGCGATGATCCTGATTATCCGGCGGGTGGCCGCAGGAAGGACGGTTTGAAATGAACGCTGAAGCAATCGGCCGCGAACCGGTAGTATTCAAAGACAAACGGCTTATCCGCCCCCGGATGATCGACCGGGCCGCCAACTGCGGCCTGTGGCTGGCCGGCCTTATCATCCTCGGCATCCTGGCCGCTTTCCTCACCTACATCCTCTACAAAGGACTGCCGGTGCTGACCGGGGACTTCGTCACCGGCATGTCCACCGATACCCGTGCCGGCGGCGGCGTCGGCCCGCAGCTCTTCAACTCCTTCTATATCCTCTTCCTCTCGATGGCCTTCTCCATCCCGGTGGCGGTCGGAGCGGGCGTCTACCTCGCCGAGTACGCCGGCCAGGGCGCTCTCACCGACCTCATCCGCCTCAGCACCGAAAGCCTGGCGACCGTACCCTCCATCGTGCTTGGCCTGTTCGGCATGATCATCTTCGTCAACACCCTCGGCCTCGGCTTCAGCATCATCGGCGGGGCGCTCACCCTTTCCCTGCTCAACATCCCGGTGCTCGTCAGGGTCACCGAAGAAGCGATCAAGACCGTTCCCCTCCAGTACCGCGAAGCCAGCCTCGCCCTGGGGGCGACCAAATGGCAGACCATCTGGCGGGTAGTGCTGCCCACCGCCCTGCCCGGCATGATCACCGGCCTGACCCTCACCGCCGGCCGGGCCCTGGGCGAATCGGCCATCCTCATCTTCACCGCCGGCACGACCGTATCGCGCCAGCTGCCCGACCCCAGCCTCCTTGCCGCCGGCGAAACGCTCGCCGTCCACATGTGGTACGTAATGGCCGTCGGCCTCGTGCCCGACCGGATCGAAATCGCCAACGGCACCGGCGCCCTGCTGGTCATCACCATCCTGATCTTCAACCTCGTCTTCACCATCCCCGCCAGGATGCTGCAGCGCAGACTAAGCGGAACAAATAGCTAAAAGCGGAATCGCA
The DNA here is from genome assembly GCA_031460455.1 of Sporomusaceae bacterium. NCBI lineage: Bacteria > Bacillati > Bacillota > Negativicutes > Selenomonadales > Sporomusaceae > Sporomusaceae bacterium. Next base: position 191,711 of record JAVKTQ010000006.1, on the reverse strand, counting down.
GGCGCGCCGACCGAAAAGCCGGCGCGCCTTTTCCCTTCGCCGCGCCGGCAGGAAAAGTCGCCAACACGCAGAAAATAGCAAATAAACGGCGGATTGCGCCAAATTTTCCGCTCGCGGACAGGAAGGGTGAAGAAAAGTGACAGGATTGTTAAGGCGCGTAAATATCATAATTATCGGCGTTCTGCTGTTGCTGCTGCCGGGGATGAGCCTGACCGCCGCCGAAGAGGCGGCCGTGCAGCCGGAAGCGAAGCCGGTGCTTGGGGTAGTTCTGCTGCTCACCGATTCGATGAGAGCCGAGCACAACGCCAAACCGACCGACATGTTCCGCGGGGCCGTCAACGACAAAACGGCGAAAAAGACGGCTTTCACCGTCCGGAATATCCCCGAAGGGGAGCTGACCGTCTTTCTGGGCAAAAAAGATATCCTCCCCGACTCCATCGGCCTGATGCGGGAAATGAAACTCGCGCAGCTGCTGGAATTCGGCAAGACCAAGAATGTCGACTTCCTGCTGGTCGTCGTCGGCGACGCGAAAGTATCCCGCCACATGCAGACCCACTTCGACAACTGGAAAGACAAGGACGGCAAAACCACCACCCACTCGTACGAATCGGACGAGATCGACTATGCCGATGTCATGCTGCGGGCGGCGTATGTCGACGTCAAGAAAGGCGAGTACGTCCAGAACTACTCCGTGGAGCGGCGCTCGGGCCCGCCGGCGGTGTTCGGCAACGGCGTGCGCAGCGTGGTCAACGACGGCAGCAACAGAGTGCTGAGCGAATTCAACCAGAAGTTTTCCCTCTGATCACTCCGGCTCATCGGTCGCATCGAAGGCTCCGGGAAGAAATCCCGGAGCCTTTTTCTGCCGTCTGGCGGGCCTTTTGCGCGGCGGGGCGGCCGACAAAGGGATAAAAAAATCTAGCGGAGAATACTTATAAATAAAAATTAAAGCAAGCGGGGAAAACACCTTGTTCAAATCACTGGCGGCTTACTTCGACATGCGACACGAAATCAGCCTGCAGGCCCGGCGCATCCTGCGCTACATCGGCCCGGGGATCCTTGTTACCGTCGGCTTTATCGACCCCGGCAACTGGGCGACAAACATGGCCGCCGGCGCGGGGTACGGGTATGTGCTGCTGTGGATGGTCAGCCTCGCAACCATAATGCTGATAATCCTTCAGCACAACGCCGCCCATCTGGGCATCGTCACCGGCCTGTGCCTGTCCGAGGCCGCGAGCGTCCACCTGCGGCCGTGGGTCTCCCGCACCGTCCTGCTGTCTGCCGTGGCTGCCGCGGTCGCCACCGCCATGGCCGAAATCCTCGGCGGGGCCATCGCGCTCAACATGCTGTTTGGCGTTCCCCTGAAGATCGCGGCGCTGCTGACGGCGCTGCTGTGCGCCTGGCTGCTGTGGTCCAACTCTTACCGCAGGCTCGAAAAAATGATCATCGGCTTCGTCTCGCTTATCGGCGTATCCTTCCTGTACGAGCTCAGCCTCGTGCAGCTCGACTGGCCGCAGGCGGCCGCGGGCTGGGTATCGCCGGCCATCCCCCCCGGCTCGCTCGCTGTCGTCATGGGCGTGCTGGGGGCGGTGGTCATGCCCCACAACCTCTTCCTCCATTCCGAGGTAATCCAGAGCCGCCAATGGAACCTTGAGGATGACGCGACCATCAAGCGGCAGCTGAAATACGAATTCCTCGACACCCTGCTCTCCATGGGGATCGGCTGGGCGATCAACAGCGCCATGATCCTCGTCGCCGCCGCCGTGTTTTTTGCCAACCGCGTGCCGGTCAGCGAACTCCAGCAGGCCCAGCACATGCTCCAGCCGTTGATGGGGCAGGGGGCGGCGCTCGTTTTCGCCGTCGCGTTGCTGTTCTCCGGGATCGCCTCCACGACCACCGCCGGCATGGCCGGCGGCAGCATCTTCGCCGGCATGTTCCGGGAACCTTACGACATCAAGGACCGGCACTCCTGGACCGGGGTCGCGCTTACCTACGGCCTGGCCCTCGCCGTCCTGCTGTTCATCGACGACGCCTTCCGGGCGCTCATCTACTCGCAGGTCGCCCTCAGCCTCCAACTGCCCGGGACGATATTCCTGCAGATATACCTCACCTCCTCCGCCGCGGTCATGGGCAAATACGCCAATTCCCGCCGCCAGAGGGCCATGCTGGCGCTGATCGGCGTCACCGTCACGGCGCTCAATCTCATGCTGCTCTGGGATATCCTGTCCTGACACCTGCCGACGGATTAATCGATGCGCTGCCGCCGCGATATCCTCGTCCGACAAAATTTGCCAAAATATACAATATAATGCTAAATTGTGCTAAAATATTGTTAATAACTGTTATTATCCGGCTGAGACAGGGGAAAATCCAGCGCGGCCAAATCGTTGCTGTCAGGGAGGTGCTTTTCAGTGTCCCGTTTCAACCCGACTGCCCTGTACATGCGCCAGCCTCTCAGACAGGCCCTGAGCAGAATCTGGGAATACCCGCTGACCGTTGTGGAAGCGCCGATGGGCTACGGTAAAACCACGGCCGTCAAAGAGTCATTAAAAAATAGCGATGCCAAGATATTGTGGCAGACAGTGGTCGACGACTCGGTGAGCGGGTTTTGGCGCGGGTTCTGCCGCATGCTGAAAAAGATCGACGCCGGCTGTGCCGATAGATTAGCCGAACTGGGCATCCCCAACAACAGCATCTTTATGGATGCGGCGCTGGAAATCATCGAAGACGTCGCGTTCCCGGAGAGGACGGTCATCGTATTCGACGATTACCACCTGCTGACATCGAAGAACGTCGAACAGTTTCTCGAACTTATGGTAAAAACGGCGCCGCCCACCCTGCATATCATCATCGTATCCAGGGCGACATTCGGCGAAAATACCACCGAACTTGCGCTGAAAGGGTACTGTTATTTTATCGACAAAAGCAAATTCGAGCTGGATCGGGGCGAAATCATCGCCTATTACAAGCAGTGCGGGATAAGGCTGAGACCTCATGAAGCCGCTGAACTTTATTCCTACACCGAAGGCTGGATCAGCGCCCTCTACCTCAGCATGCTGAACTTTGCAAGGGATGGGCTGCTTGAGCGGCAGATCAATCTGACCGAACTCATCGAGAAGGCCGTTTACCGGCAGTATCCGGCGGAAGTGAAAGAATTTCTCTTAACCGTCTGCGTTTTCGACAGCTTCACCTTGGCGCAGGCGAAAGCGATGTGGCCTGAGGATAACGTCGAAGCGATGCTGAGTTATCTCATGAGTCACAACGCCTTCATCAAATACGACAATTATAACAAAACCTATCGGATGCACAACATTTTCACCGACTACCTGCGGGAGATGCTGGAGAGGCAGGGGCAGGACCGCCGGCGGGCCGTCCTGAGCGCGGCGGGGAAATGGTATGCGGGCAGCGGCGACCATATCCGCGCCTTGGACGCCTATTATCAGGCCGGCGATTTCGACGGCTTATTGGCGGCGCTCGAACTTGCTAAAGGGCACACCATAAACACCGAGCACAAAGAAAAAATAATACGTTATTTCCGCGAGTGCCCGGCAGCCGTTAAAAAAGCGCGTCCTTGGGCCTGGCTGGTCTATGCCGTTTATCTCTTCGTGTTCAATGAGAAAAAGCTTTTTGCCGAACAGTGCGCGGAAATCCGCGTCTATATCGAACAATTCGAAAGCGACGAAAACACTAAGGCCCAACTGGCGGGAGAACTCGAATTACTGTGCAGTTTCGCCAAATATAACAGCATCGCGGGGATGTCCGAGCATCTCCAAAAAGCCGCCTTGCTGCTGAGGGGACCGTCAAGATTCATCGACAAAAAGGCCTTGTGGACCTTCGGCTCACCGTCCGTCCTTTATATGTTTTACCGCGAAAGCGGGCAGCTGGCGCAAGAAGTGGCGGAATTCACCGCCGTCATGCCTCTTTACTGCCACCTTACCGGCGGCCATGGTGCGGGAGCGGAGCTTGTCATGCAGGCCGAACGCCATTACTATACCGGCGACTTTGAAAATGCGGAAATCATGGCGAATAAAGCCATGTACGTCGCGCAGTCCCAGGGGCAAATGGCGATAGTGATCTGTATTTTATTTCTCCTTGTGAAGCTCGATATACTGAAAGGAAACCTAGCGTCGGTTAAAACCGTTCTCCAGCAAGCGCGGGAAGATATCAAACGGCAGAAACGGTATCATAATATTCACATGCTGGAGTTGTGCGAAGGCTCCTTTTACGCCTGCCTCGACCAAGTGGAGAAAATCCCCGCCTGGATCGCGAAAGGCGATATGAAAGATAGCTCGCTCTACTTTCCCGCCTACGCCGCTTTCAACATCGTCTACGGCAAGTCGCTGCTGATAAGCGGGCAATACCTCAAGCTCCTCGGACTGGCCGGGCGGTTCCTCGATGTCGCCTACGCATTTCCCAATCTGCTCGGCCAGGTATATACACACATCTACGTGGCGGCGGCCCATCACCGGCTGCAGCATCGCCCCGAAGCGCACGCGGCCCTCAGGCAGGCTGCCGAAATCGCCGCCGCCGACGGGCTCATCATGCCCTTCGTCGAAAATGGCGAACACATCGGCGCCATTCTCGGCGAGCTGGGCAAAGACGACCGGTATGCCGGTTTCGTCGCCAGAGTTAAGAAAACCTACGCCGCCTACGCCAAAAAACTGGCCGCCATGCGGGCGGCGGAGAAAACGGGAAATGGCCCGGCTAACCTCACCGCCCGCGAGCGGGAAATCGCCGGGCTGGTCGCCGCCGGCCTGTCCAACCGGAATATCGCCAAGAAACTTGTCATCGAAGAAGCCACCGTCAAAAAGGCGCTGCAAAACATCTACGCCAAGCTCGGCATCGGCAGCAGGACAATGCTGGCGCGGCTGATGCCGCAACGGGAAATGGGATAAAACGTAAAAAGACTATACTTTCGGATAATTTATTAAAAGACCTATTAACTTTATGATTATAGTTATAGGGTCTTTTTTTGTCTAAATGGCGATTGCCTTCCCGGAATAATCTTTGTTATAAGCATCGCTTTATATATTGTTATATATCACATATAACTTTTCGCCATACATCGCATAAATTCGCGTTATATTTAAACAAAAAACGAAAAGGAAAGGAAGGGAAAGTAACAATGGGATTATCTAGGCGGACCTTCATCAAAACGGGTCTGGCCGGGGCAGCCTTGGGAGCGTGCGGGGCACTGCCGCCCGTGAGCAAGTGGCTGCGCACCTCAGACGCCGCCGACGACCCCAAGGAGAAAGTGGCCTACACCTACCATCCCCCCAACTGCGGCGGACGCTGCTCGTTCAAGTGCACCGTGAAAGACGGCAAACTGGTCAAGCTAGAGGCCAACGAATGGCCGGACAAACGCCACTCCCTCATCTGCCTGCGCGGCCTGTCGGAGCTTGAGCGGGTCTACAGCCCCGACCGCATCAAGAAACCCTTGAAACGCGTCGGCGAGCGCGGCGAAGGCAAATTCGTCGAAATTTCCTGGGACGAGGCTCTGACCACCGTCGCCAACAAGCTCAAGGAACTCAAAGACAAACACGGCGGCAAATCCATCTATCTCAAGGCCTCTTCCGGCGTTGAGCACCCGATGTTCTCGCTGGCGACGAAGCTCGGCGCCCAGTTCACCAATCACGCCGGCATCGACATCGGCATTTCCGGCGGGCTCAACCAGGTCACCGGCGCCGGCTTGTTCGGCCCCATGAACAACGAAGTCACCGACTGGGTCAACTCCAAGACCATCCTGCTTATCGGCAACAACTTCCTGGAAACCTCGATGACCGACGCCCAATTCTTCTATGACGCCAAGGAAGCCGGCTGCAAGATTATCTCCATCGACCCGTCCTATTCCACAACCACCACCCGCTGCGATCAGTGGATCAGCCTGCGTCCCGGCACCGATACCGCCCTTATTATGGCACTTATCAATCAGGTATTCGTCAATAAATGGTACAACGAGGAATATCTCCGCAAGAACAGCACCGCCCCCTTCCTCATCCGGGAAGATGACAAAAAGCTGTTCAAAATCGGCGACAAGTTCCAGGTGTGGGACAAGAATTCCGGCTCCTTCCAGCCTTACGACGCTCCCGGCATCCAGCCCGAACTCGAAGGCGATTTCGCCGCCGACGGCGTCAAACTGCAGACCGTCTTCGCCGCCCTCAAAGAACACACCAAAAACAACACGCCGGCGTGGGCCGCCAAAATCACCGAAGTGCCCGAACAGGTCATCAAAGACCTGGCCAAACAGTACGCCACCGGCGGGCCGGCCGTCGTCGCCTGGGGCTGGGGCGGTCCCGACAAATGGTACCACGCCGACAGCCTCGGCCGGGCAGCCGGCATCCTCGCCGCGCTCACCGGCAACATCGGCCGCATCGGCGGCGGCGTCGGCGCAGCCAACCATCACCTTCCCGGCTATTTCGCGCCGTTCAGGGGCTGGCCCCTTCCCAAGGACAAGGGCTTCGCCCCCGCCAAGCCCGAAATGCCGGCCACCGATTTCCCCCAGAAGCCCAACTCCGTGCGGGCGGTCATAATCCAGGGCAACACCCTCAACCAGTGGCTGGGCAACGCCCATCAGACAGCCGCCTGGCTCAAAAAGCTCGACCTCGTCGTCGTCGTCGACATCTTCCACAACGACACCGTCAACTACGCCGACATCGTCCTGCCCACCTGCACCAACTTCGAGATGGAGTACGACTCGTACAACCTCCAGGTCCGCCGCAACCACATCATGATGATGCAGAAGGTCATCGACCCGCTGTTCGAGAGCAAAACCGACTTCCGCATCGAGCTGGAGCTGGCCGCCAAGCTTGGCCTGGACCAGTATCTGCCCAAGACCCCCGAAGACCTCAACCGCGCGCGGCTTAAGGACCCGGCCCCGCCCCTCAAAGGCATAACCGTCGAGACCCTCAAAGCCAACCGTTACATCCAGCGCCTCAACGCGCCGATGGAGCCCTTCCGCAGCAACATGAACCAGGTATACGCCACCCCCACCAAAAAAATCGAGCTTTACTCGCAAATGCTGCTGCCCTTCAACGCCGGCTTCCCCTCCTACGAGGAGCCGCAGGAAGCCTCGCCGCACAACCCGCTCTTCAAAAAATACCCGCTCCAGTTCAGCCAGGCCCACACCCGCTACCGGGCCCACTCCTCCTTCGCCAACGCCCGCTGGATAACCCAGATCATCAAAGAACCGAAGGTGGAGATGAACCCGCGCGACGCCAAACCCCGCGGCCTGAATAACGGCGACCTCGTCGAGGTCTTCAACGACCGCGGCAAGTTCCAGGCCCGCTACCAGGCCACCCCGGATATGCGCCCCGGCTCCATCAGAGTGAGCGAGGGCTGGTGGTCGAAATACTTTGCGGCCGGCAACCTCCAAAACGTCACCAACAACGCCAACAACCCGCGCGGTTATCCGCTTATCCACGGGCCGGTCATCCCCTTCAACGACACCCTGGTCGAAGTCAAAAAGGCAGGGGGTGCTAAATAATGGCCAAAAAGCTAGGCATGACAATTGACCTCAAACGCTGCATGGGCTGCCACACCTGCGCGCTCGGCTGTAAAATGCAGAACAATGTGCCGATGGGCATGCTGTGGAACCGCATCCTCACCGACGGCGGCGAAGACGTCGACACCGCCCGCGGCGAATTCCCCCACCTGCACAAAAGCTGGATGCCGCTCGCCTGCCTCCACTGCGAAAACGCCCCCTGCGTCAAAGTCTGTCCGGTGGGCGCCACCTACCGGGACGAGGACGGCCGGGTGCTGATCAACTACGACCGCTGCATCGGCTGCCGCTACTGCATGGCCGCCTGTCCTTACAACGTCCGCGTCTTCAACTGGCAGAACCCCGTCCGCGAACCCGGCCATTCCTACGGCGAAGCCCCGGCCCGCCCCAAAGGCGTCATGGAAAAATGCACGCTGTGCGTCGAGCGTACCTCCAAGGGCCAGGAACCGCGCTGCGTCGAAGTCTGCCCGGCCAAGGCGCGCAAGTTCGGCGACCTTAACGACCCGAACAGCGACGTTTCCCAAGCCATCCGCGAACGCGGCGGCCAGCAGCTGCTCGCCGAAAAAGGCACAAAACCGCAAATCTACTACTTGCGCTGAAAGGGGGCGATATTGTGGAAAAAAGAGGTAATTACAACCTATACCTGGGAATAATGGGTCTCTTAACGCTGCTGGGGCTTGGCGCCTGGATCTACCAGCTCAGCAACGGGCTTATCGTCACCGGGATGCGCAACATCGTGTCCTGGGGCTTGTACATCACCTCCTTCATGTTCTTCGTCGGCCTGTCGGCGGGCGGCCTCATCGTCTCGTCCTCGGCCACCGTCTTCGACATCCCCGCTTTCAAGGCGGTGTCCAAACCGGCCGTCATCCTTTCGACGGTCTGCATCATCCTCGCCGGGCTGTTCATCGTCGTCGACCTCGGCAGCCCCGAGAGGATACTCTACCTGTTCATCTATCCCCAGTTCCAGTCGCCGCTCATCTGGGACGTCGTCGTCATCGCCCTCTACCTGATCGTGTCGCTGCTCTACCTCAGGCAGATGACCCGGCCCGTCCCCGATAACCGCAAGCTGGCCACCCTCTCGGCAGTCGCCCTGCCGGCCGCCGTGCTTGTCCACTCGGTCACGGCCTGGATCTTCGGCCTGCAGATCGCCCGCGTCAGCTGGCACAGCGCCCTCATGGCGCCGCTGTTCGTCGCCTCGGCTCTCGATTCCGGCCTGGCGCTCCTCATTATCGTCCTGGCCGTGCTGGAGCAGGTATCCGACTACAAGGTCGAACCCAAGCTCTATGCCAGCCTTGCCGGTTTGCTGGCCGCCTTCGTCGCCGTCGACGCCTTCTTCGTCTTCAGCGAAGTGCTGACAGCCGCCTACCCCGGCGAAGAAAGCGTAGCGGCCGCCCTGGGACTGCTGCTGAGCGGCCCGCTGGCGCCGTTCTTCTGGGTGCAGGTCGTCCTCGGCCTGCTCGTGCCCTTCGTCATCCTCGCCAGCGCCGCCAATCGCCAGATCAAAAGCAGGATACTGCTCGCCTCCGGCCTCGTAGTCCTCGGCGTATTCTGCAAACGCGTCTGGCTGCTGTTCTCCTCCTTCCTCCTGCCGCTCGTGCCCGGCGCGCCCGGCGTCACCCTCGGCCAGGCTCCGGCCGCCGGCGCCAAACTCGACATGTGGGCGATGGCCGGGTCATACGCCCCGACCCTCGTCGAATGGGCCATCTTCCTCGGCATCATCTCCTTCGGGGGCCTCGCCTTCATCATGGCCGCCCGTCGGCTGCTCTGGGCCGGCGAAGGCGCCGTCCGCGGCGTCCGCACCGCGCCGACGGCGGCCAAGTAGCGGACGATGGAGGCATCCTGGCAAGAAGTCGCCCTCTTTCGCGCCGGCATCTATCGCTTCCTCGGCCACTGTCTGCTCGAATCGCTCCAGGGCGACCGCCTTGCGCTCCTCCAGCCCGAATTCTGGCGCAGCTTCCCCCTCGCGCCGGCCAACGATGTCATGGGCGCCGCGCTCGACAAACTGGTCGGCGTCGCGCTCAGCCTGCAGGCGATGCCCGAAGACGCGGCCCTGGAGGCGGTGCAGACCGAGTACACCGCCCTGTTCCTCGGCGTCGGCGACCCGCTGGCCCCCCCGTGGGAATCGCTGTACCGCACTCCAGAGAAGCTCATGTTCGGCGCCCCCGCCTTTGCGGTGAGGGAAGCCATGGCCCGTTTCGGCGTCGAGGCGGCCGCGAAATACCGGCAGCCGGAAGACCACCTGGGGCTCGAGCTCATGCTGCTGGCGGCCGCCAGCGAAGCTGCCAGCCTGCGCGAGGAAACCGGCTGGCGGGAATCGGCCCGCCTCCAGGCGGAATTTATCGCCGCCCATCCCCTCGGCTGGATCGGCGACCTGGAAAGCGACGCCGCCACCTACGGAAGCGTAGGCTTCTACGCCGCCCTCCTCGGTCTGACCCGCGGCGTGCTGCTGTGGGACAGCGAACTGCTCAACGAATACATTTCCTCGTAACCAAACCGCACGCACAAGCAGCCCCGGAGCCTTCCGGGGCTGCTTCCTATTTTCGCGGCCGCGTGATGTAAATCACCGCCGGAGTGTGATATAAATCAAAGCGCCGCCGCCGCCGGCGGGTTATCATTGAACCATAGAAAGACACCGCAAGAACGCGAGGAGGAATAACGCCATGCTGCCCAAAGGAGCCAACCTGCAGAAAATCCGCAACGGCGCCAAAACTTATGCCGTCACGCCGCACCTTCCGGGAGGGTTCGTCAAACCGGAAATGCTCGAAAAATACGCCCACGTCGCCAGGGAATACGGCGGCACCCTCAAACTCACCTCCGCGCAGCGCATCATGATCACCGGCCTGAAAGCCGAAGACATCGACAACGTCTGGGCCGAACTCGGCATGCAGCCCGCCATGGGCTTCGCCAACTGCGTCCGCAGCGTCAAGATCTGCCCCGGGATCGCCTTCTGCAAGCGCGGCAAACAGGACAGCGTAAAGCTGGGCCTCGAACTCGACCGGCGCTACATCAAAAAAGAAATGCCGTCGCGCATGAAGATCGGCGTCTCCGGCTGCCCCAACTCCTGTTCGGAAGCCATCATCAAAGACATCGGCGTCATCGGCACCGACGACGGCTGGGATATCTACGTCGGCGGCAGCGCCGGCTCCCACCCCCGGCTGGCCGACAAGCTCATCGCCGGCCTCGGCTACGACGACACCCTCAGACTCATCGACATCATCGTCGCCTACTACAAAAAACACGCCGACATCGAACGCATCGGCCAGTTCATCGACCGCATCGGCTTCGCCAAATTCCAGGCCGACATCCTGGCCGCCTTCGCCGCCGGACCGGCCGCCGCCGCCCCCGTCGCTCCCGTCCCCGCACCCGCCCCGGCCGCCGCGGGCGGCGAAACCAGGCTCAAACCCGGCGACGCCATCGCCGCCGACAGCATCATCGCCGACATCATCAGAGTATACCCTGCCGCCATCCCCGTCCTCCGCGGCTTCGGCATGGGCTGCCTCGGCTGCCCCTCGGCCACCGGCGAAGCGCTCGAAAAAGCCGCCGGCATCCACGGTCTCGCAGTAAGCGAACTGATAACCGCCCTGAATAAAGTCGCCCTGAAGGAGGGACAACAATGAGCGCATTCATCGGCCCCATCCACTACTGGCTCTACCGGAAAATCAGCCTCGTCGCCCGCCGCGAGGACTTCCTCCGCGAAAGGGCGGCCGCCCTGTGCGGCTCCGCCGCCGAAGAACTCCAGGAACAGGTCCGCCAGACCTACGGCTGGCCGCAGCCCGACACCGACCTCAGCGAACTCATCGAGCACGACAACATCCACGGCTGGCTGCAGCGCCAGATCAAAATCGCCGAAACCAGGGAAGCCGCCTTCGTCAAAGAACTGCTCGACACCTGCGGCGGTGCGGCCGCCGAACTCATCGGACAAGCCTTCGCCGACCACGGCCGCCTCACCGGCGAAAGCGCCAGGGCGCAGGGCAGTTACGACCTGGCCGCCGCCTCCGGTATCTACCAGGCGCTCAGCGACCACTACCTCAACGGCATGCCCTGCGACCAGGCCGACACCGTCATCGCCGCCGCCGCCGACAGCACCACCTGGGAAACGGGCGTCTACCTCCAGCAGCCCAACTGGCAGCGGACCGGCGTCGACGAACAGGCCATGGCGTCGTTCTACCGGGCCTGGCTGGCCGGCTTCGTCGCCGGCGCCAATCCCGCGTTCGCCTTCCGGCAGGACCGGGCGGGCACAGTCACCAGGAGTCAGATATACAAGAAATAAGCCGTGAAAAGGCCCGGAAGCGTCCGGGCCTTTTCTATGCTATAATCAAAATAACAGGTACTAACCCTATACCGGAGGTGCTGGTCATGAAAAAATTCGGACTGGTCGGCGGGATCGGCCCGGCGTCCACGCTCGACTACTACAAAGGGATAATCGACGGCTACCGGGCCAGGACGGGCGGCGTCGGCTACCCCCTCGTCATTATCGACAGCCTCAACCTTGACGAAATGTATAACCTGGCGGCCACCAAAACCTGGCCCGCATTCACCGACCGCCTGGCCGCCTCCCTCGAAACCCTGGCCGCCGGCGGCGCCGAATTCGCGGCCATGGCGGCCAACACCGCCCACATCGTCTTCGACGATCTCAGCGCCCGTTCGCCGCTGCCCCTCATCAGCCTTGTCGAGGAAACGTGCAAACGCGCCCAGGCCGCGGGCTGCCGCCGCGTCGTCATCTTCGGCACCGCCTTCACGATGGCCAGCGGCCTTTATACCGGCGCCTTCGCCCGCTACGGCATCGACGCCTTCGTCCCCGCGGCCGAGGACCAGCAGGTCATCCACAACATCATCTTCCCGCATCTTCAGGAAGGCATCGTCCTGCCGGAGGAGAAAAACGCCGTGCTCGCCATCGCCAGGAGGATGCTCGCCACCGAAAACGCTGACGCCCTCGTCCTCGGCTGCACCGAACTGCCGCTCATCATCCGGGCCGGCGACCTCGACACCCTCATCCTCGACACCACCCAGATCCACATCGACGCCATCGTAGACCGCCTGCTGGCGTAAAAAAAATCCCCCATTCCGTAAAACTTACTGTAAAAAGTATGGAAAAATCGGTCGGATATGGTTATAATGAAACAGAAGGCGAAACGATACCATTGCTCGTTCCGCCGTCACCGACGAGACGCCAACTGGATATATGCTGGGGGAGCCGGAGGAGCCGGCTGAGAAATAGGCCCGATTGCCTATGACCCTTTAACCTGATCTGGGTAATGCCAGCGTAGGGATAGCTGCTCAAGTTTAGATTTCGGGGCGCATCCTTACAGGAGGCGCCTTTTCGTTTTACCCGCCTATCCGCTTATTACAAGCCCGCTTTCGGGGAGGTAGATTAATGGAGCTTCTGCACGAGATCGCCGCCACCCTTGCCGCCGTTAAGGCGAAAAACCCCCTCATCCACCATCTGACCAACTACGTCACCGCCAACGACAGCGCCAATATCACCCTCGCCTTCGGCGCTTCCCCCGTCATGGCCGGCGATCCCGGCGAAGCCACCGACATGGTCGCCAAGGCCGCCGCCCTCGTGCTCAACATCGGCACCCTCAGCGCCGCCGCCGTCGACACCATGATCGCCACCGGCATACGGGCCGGCGAACTCGGCGTCCCCGTCATCCTCGACCCGGTCGGCGCCGGCGCCACCCCGGCCCGCACCGCCGCCGCCGGCCGCATCATCCGCGCAACCCGCCCGGCGGTCGTCAGAGGCAACGCCGCCGAAATCAAAACCGTCGCCGGCCTCAGCGCCGCGATCCGCGGCGTCGACTCCGCCGCCGACGAAACCGACGGCGAAGCAGTCGCCGCCGGCCTCGCGAATAGGCTGGGCTGCGTCGTCGCCCTCACCGGCCAGACCGACATCGTCGCCGGCGGCGGCCGCCTCTGCCGCATTGCCAACGGCCACCCCTGGCTGGCGCGCGTCACCGGCACCGGCTGCATGGCCACCTCGCTCATCGGCTGCTGCCTGGGAACCGGCGCCGACCCTTATGTAAGCGCCGTCACCGGCCTCGCCGTCATGGGCGTCGCCGGCGACCTCGCCCACCGCTCCCTCCGGCCGGAGGACGGCATCGGCGCCTTCCGCGTCAGGCTCTTCGACGCCGTCTTCAACCTCACGCCCGAACTCCTGCTCCGCTACGCCAAAATCGGCTGATACCCGGGAGGAATGGAAAGATTATGGACACCAAAAAACTCACCTTCACCGCCCTGTTCGTCGCAGTCGGGGTATTCACCGCCCAACTGATCTACATCCCCGTGGGCGTCGCCAAATGCTTCCCCGTCCAGCACGCCATCAACATCCTGCTGGCCGTCCTCCTCGGCACGAGATACTCCGTCAACGCCGCCTTCGCCACCTCGCTGCTGCGCAACATCCTCGGCACAGGCTCGCTGCTCGCCTTCCCCGGCAGCATGATCGGCGCCGCCCTCGCCGGCATCCTCTACCGGCGCACCAACAGCATAATCTGGGCGGCGGTCGGCGAACTCGTCGGCACCGGCCTCATCGGCGCCCTCGTCGCCTTCCCGGTCGCCAAATACCTAATCGGCTCCAAAGCCGGTGCCCTGTTCTTCGTCGTCCCCTTCGCCGTCAGCGCCGCCGGCGGCGCGGTCATCGCCTGCCTGCTCTACTACACGCCGGTGATCGGCGTCGTCCGCGAGTGGCTCGGCGCGCGCCCCCGCTAACACTCGGCTGTTGAAAAACTTCGTCTAGCGCCACGCCCGCAAGGCTTCTGGGGGAACCCAGCAGCCTTGCTTGCTTCTTATTCCCATGAGAACCGGGGCGAAGATAAGCCAATACTAATTAGCGACGGAAGGAGGGGACAAGATGCCGCCAATCGCAGCAGCGCCAAATCATGGATGACCGCAGCAGCCTCGGCCACAAAAACATCGGCACCCTCATCTGGGATTTCTCCGTACCGGCCATCACCGGCATGCTCGTCAACGCCCTCTACAACATCGTCGACAGCATCTTCGTCGGCCACGGCGTCGGCGCCATCGGCCTGGCGGCGGTCACCATCGCCTTCCCGATAATGATCGTCCTCATGGCCTTCGGCATGCTCATCGGCGTCGGCGCGACCACCCTCGTCTCCATCCGCATCGGCCAGAAGCGGCTCACCGACGCCGAAAAAATCCTCGGCAACGCCTTCGTCCTCGGGCTGGCCATCGCCGTCGGCATGTCGGCCATCCTCCTCTTCGTCCTCGATCCCGTCCTCGCCGCCCTAGGGGCGGAGGAGGACGTGCTGCCCTACGCCCGCGACTTCACCGCCGTCATCCTCGCCGGCAGCGTCTTCATGTTCACCGGCTTCGGTCTCAACAACATCATCCGCGCCGAAGGCCACCCCCGCATCGCCATGATGACCATGGTCGTATCCGCCCTCCTCAACACCATCCTCAACCCCCTGTTCATCTTCGTCCTCGGCCTGGGCATCAAAGGCTCGGCGCTTGCCACCGTCATCGCCCAGGCCGTATCCGCCGTCTGGGTCGTCGCCCACTTCCGCAGCCGGCGGAGCCTGCTCAGGCTGCGCGGCGCCAACATGATCCCCGACCGGCGGATCGCCGCGAAAATCGTCGTCATGGGCTCATCGGCCTTCTTCATGCAAATCGCCGCCAGCGTCGTCGCCGGCCTGTTCAACAACATCCTCGTCATCCACGGCGGACAGATGGCCGTGGCCGCCATGGGCATCATCAACCGCGTCTCCATGGTCGTCCTCATGCCCATCTTCGGCATCAGCCAGGGCACCCAGCCCGTTATCGGCTACAACTACGGCGCGAAAAAATTCGGCCGGGTCAAAGAAGCGGTCATAAAAGGCAGCATCGCCGCCACCGCCGTCTCAGTCGCCGGCTTCATCCTCATCGAACTGTTCGACGCATACATCATCCGCATGTTCAGCGCCGAAGCCGACCTCATCGCCCTCGGCGCGGCCGGCCTCAAAATATTCATGGCCATGCTGCCCCTCATCGGCTTTCAGGTAATGGGGGCGGGCTTCTTCCAGGCGATCGGCAAGCCCATGCACTCCCTGCTGCTCAGCATGTCCCGCCAACTCCTCATCCTCATCCCGGCGCTCCTGATCCTGCCGCGCTTCATCGGCCTGCAGGGCGTATGGCTTGCCGGGCCGATCGCCGATTTCGGCGCCACGCTCGTCACCGCCGCTCTCGTCGTCTCCCAGATCAGGCGGCTGGCCGCAGCCGAAGAGGATATTTTGCCGCGTAGCTAGCATCATTTTTCCGCCGGCGGCTAATAATAACCCCAGATTAAAGAGGTGAACAATGCAAGAAAAGTGGAACGAGGTAAAGACCCAGACGCTCCGCCCCGAAGAAGTCGAGGCCCTGCTCGCCAGGGAATTCGGCGAAAAGGTCAACCCGGTCAACCGGGAGGAGCTCGCCAAAAAGCACCGCAGCCAACAGCTGCATAACGAAAAAGCGTCGACCGCCGCCGAACAAACGAGAAAGATCCAGCAATAGCTGGATCTTTCTCGTTCAGGCCCGCCGGGCCCCAAATATTTTCATAACATAATAATTTGACACAAATCGACACATAACCTTTTAAAATGGCAAAATTCTTTTATATACGACAAAAACCGCGGGCTCTAAGGGCCTGCGGTCCCCGCCGCGGAAAAAGAGGGCGACCGCAGCCGCCTGCGGCGGGAAAGGAAAATTACATAACCTGTCGAAGTGGAAAAACAAGGATTACTGAGGCATCATTCGGTGGGGGAGTCAATGGACAGCGAGCCTGATAATACGCTCAGCCCCGGCGCGGCGAACCGCCTACAAAGCGAATACTTCGAAGCGTTGCACCGCATGGCCGTCGGCCTTATGCGCCGCCGCGACCTCGACTCGCTGCTGGAGGAAATAACCGCGCGCGCCGCCGGACTCCTCCGCACCCCGAACGCCTTCCTCTACATCCTCACCGAAGACGGCGAAGCGATGGAAATGCGGGTCGGCGTCGGTTTCCACCGCTCGCAGCTAGGCGCGCGCCGCCGCCCCGGCGAAGGGTTCGTCGGCAAAGTCTGGCAGGAGGGCGCCTTCGCCGCCGAACAAAGGATCTGGCAGACCGGGCCCGACGGTGAGGGACCGGTGCGCGGCGGCCGGAGCGTCGCCGGGACCATCCTCGGCCTGCCCATCAGGAACGACCGGCAAATAATCGGCGTCCTGGGGTTCAACATCATGGCGGAAAGCTATCTCCCCGCAGCGGAAGAAAAGGCTTTGCTGCAGCGTCTTGCAGAGCTGTCCTCCATCGCCGTAAGCAACATGCGGCTATACACCAAGCTCCAGAACGAACTCGCCGAACGCGCCCGCGTCGAAGAACTGCTCCGCCGGCAGAACCGCCATCTCGAACTGCTCCACCTGCTGTCTGTACGCCTCATGACCCGCTTCGAAGTCAAAGAGCTGCTCGCCAACATCCTCGACGGCGCCTCGGAGCTTGTCGATACCCGGCACGGCTACGTTTATCTCGCCGCGCCCGACGCCAGCCGCCTTGAGGTTAAAGTCGCCCGCGGCTTCTACCGCGAACTCATCGGCAAGCGGCTGAAACCGGGCGAAGAAATATCGGGGCGGGTATGGCAAAACGGCCAGATCTTCGTCACCGACGACTACAGCCATGAGTCGGGCCGCAATCCCGACCCCAACCGCGATGCCGTGCGGGCCTGGATCGGCATACCGCTGACAAGCGGGCGGGAAGTCCTCGGCGTCTTCTGCCTCGCCCGCATCGACTCGGAGCGGACCTTCAGCGGCGAAGAAATCGCCCTCCTCAAACAGTTCGCCGAGCTTGCGGCCCTTGCCCTCAGCAACGCCAGGCTCTACGAGACGCTGGAAAGCGAGCTTGCGGAGCGTACCCGCGCCGAGGCGGCGCTGCGCGACAGCGAGGCTTCATACCGCACGCTGGCGGAAAACCTGCCAGGCATTGTCTATCGCGTCTTCCTCCGCGAAAACGACCGAGTCCGCTTTTTCAACACCATGCTCCAAGCCGTCACCGGCTACGCCCCGGAAGAACTGCCGGCCGGCGGGCCGTGCCCGCTGGGAGAAATAACGCTGGCAGCCGACCGGGCCAGAGTCGCGGCGGCTTGCGGAGGCGCCATCGCCGACGGCCGCCCCTTCGAGGTCGAATACGGCATCACCCACAAAAGCGGCGCAGTCCGCACCGTCGTCGAGCGGGCCAGGCCCGTGAGCGGCGCCGACGGCCGCCCCCTGTACGTCGAAGGCGTCATCATGGACATCACCGCCCAGAAAGGCGTGCAGGACAAACTGCTCTACATCAGCACCCGCGACGGACTGACCTCGCTTTACAACCGCGCCTACTTCGAAGCCGCGCTCGACCGGCACGAACAGTCGGGCGACGGGCCTGTGGGCATAATCATCTGCGACATCAACGGCCTGAAACTCATCAACGACGCCATGGGTCACCATGTCGGCGACACAATGCTCATAGCCGCGGCGAAAATAATAAAACAAGCCTTCCGCCGCGAAGACATCGTCGCTCGGATCGGCGGCGACGAATACGCCGTCCTCATGCCGGGCGCCACCAGCCGCGCGGCCCGAGCCGCCTGCCGCAGAGTACAAAGCGGCATCGCCGCCCACAACCAAACCCAGCCGGGCGTGCACCTCAGCCTGTCCGTCGGCCACGCCATCGGCCGGCGCGGCGAAAGCATCCGCGCCCTTCTCCGCGAAGCGGACAACAACATGTACCGCGAGAAGCTCAACCACTCGCACGGCGCCCGCAGCGCCATAATCCAGACCGCCATGAAACTCCTCGAAGAGAGGGAGTTTCTCACCGCAGAACACATCGCAAGGATTGACCGGCTAGTTTCCAGACTGGCCCGCGGCCTGGGGCTGCCCGAGTTCGCCGTAACCGGGCTGCAACTGCTGGCCAAATTCCACGACATCGGCAAAGTCGGCATCCCCGACAACATCCTCCGCAAGGCCGGGCCCCTCACCGCCGAAGAACAGGCGGAAATGCGGCGCCACTGCGAAATCGGCTACCGTATCGCCCAGTCGTCGGGCGAACTCCTGCCCATCGCCGAGTGGATCCTCAAACACCACGAATGGTGGAACGGCGATGGTTACCCCGTAGGCCTCAGCGGCGAGGCGATACCCCGCGAATGCCGCATAATGGCCGTCGTCGAAGCCTACGACGCCATGACCAGCGACCGCCCCTACCGCACAGCCATGACCCACGAAGCGGCCGTGGCGGAAATCAAACGCTGCGCCGGCACCCAGTTCGACCCCGCGATCGTCCGCAAATTCCTCAGGCAGCTTGGCAACCGCGGGTCGGCCGACCGGCCGCACTAAAAAACAACCTGGCGGTGATAACGTGAAAAAAACCCTTGCCCTCGCCCTCACCCTTGCGTTCGCGCTCCTGACGCTGCCGGATTCGCCTGCCTGCGCCGCCGCCGAGGCGCGCCGGATAGCCATCCTGCCCGTCGCCGCCACCGTGGAAAACCGCGAACTCCCCGCGGTGGAGGCCAAAGTCGCCGCTACGCTGGCCGCGTGGTTCCGTACGCCGCTGCCGTCATTCGTAAAAGTATACGAAATCATCCCCGCCGCCGAAATCAAGGCCGCCTCGCCGCCGGACGGCATCCTCGACCCGCGGAAGCCCGACCTGCCCCGACTGCGGCAGCTGGCGCTCAAACTCGACGCCGACCTTATCCTTGGAGTGATCGTCACCGACCTCGGCGAATATACCGTCAACAACCCCTGGAGCGGCCTACAGCTTAAAACCGACCTCGCCATGCGCCTCGTCGGCTACCGGGCGGACCGCGGCAGCTTCATCGACATCAAAGACCGGGAAGACTACTTCGACGACTGGTCGGCCCGCGGGGAGGCCGCAAACCTCGCCGGGGCGCTCACCGAGCGGCTGCTCACGAAAGCCGCCGGCGGGCGGGAATTCTGGCCGCGTTAATTCGCTCTGCCAACAAAAAAGGTCTGCAGCGTTTGCTGCAGACCTTTTTGTTCGGCAGGGGAGAGGGGGCTTACTGCATCTCGATCGAAGGGCTGGTGTATTCGGGGGGATAGACGGCGAAGGCGACTTCCTTGCCGACATTGCGGACCTGCAGGCTGGCCTTGCCAATAATTATCTTTTTGGCATCAACCACCTGCACCTCGACATCAATATACGCATTCTTCTCGGTCGTTATTTCCAGCTGGCCGCGGTCTTTCTTCGCCACGACAACGGTCCCCGTCTCCGAAGACAGGCCGTTCGTGGTACTCCAGACAATCTGGACGGCGGCAGGCAGCCTCGACTTGCCGTCCCTGCCGATATAAGGATACGACCAGAAGAGATTCGGGTCGACGATGTCAACCTTCATCAGCATCTTGGTCGGCTTGTCCAGGCTTTGGGCAGCGGCGGAGCATACCGGAGCCGCAAGCAGCATGACTACGAACAGTGCGAGCACAAGGGTGGAGACCGTTCTCCGGTTAATCATACAGTGGGTACCCCCTCAAAGAACTTTACCACTATTGTACCATATTTTCGGCCGGAGAAGAGTTTCAACAAGCTGGCGGCTAAAAAAAATAGGCTCCGATTGGCAGCGGAGCCGACGCGGAAATAAAGACAAGGCGGGGTGTAGTTAAGCGGAGGGGGGATGCGCGATGTGCGGAACAGTGCTGCCTCCGGCCTGGACAGGCCCGGTAACGCACCGGTAAATATAAACGAACGGCGAACAGGCGAAGACCATTAGAAAGACCACCGGTACCAGCAAACAGCAGATAAACGCAAACGGCAGCCCGAGGAGCATGATCAAAGATTTGGGGAGCATGTACATGACCTCCCATAAGTGAAAGTTATAACATTCACACACTTAAATTATAACGCTCCCCCCCGTAAAAGTCCATATACTGGATCAAAAAAAAGTGAAAATTTTCTCAAACCGCCAAAAACATAACAAAAAAGCCAAGGCGGACGCCTTGGCTTTCAGTTCTTGTTCCGGCTGTCAGAACCCCGGAGTATAGACGGCCTGATCGGACCGCACCGCCTTGACGAGTATACTGTCGCCGATCTCCTTGAGATCGACCGAGGTCGTCCACACGACATCGTCGGCGGTCCAGGTTTTCAGGCGGACCTTCAAATTCGGTATGCCGTGGGGGATAGTGAATCTGTGCGGTTTATTCTCCTTGGAGGTAAAAACATGGGTGGCGAATTCCCGGTTGCCGGTAGTGAGGATGGTCACCTCGGCTTTCGTAATGCGGTGAAGGGTGATGGTGTCGCCGCTCGCCGGCTCCGGTGCGATATGATAACTATTCCACAGAGAGTCGTCCACGGAGACCTTCACGACCGCAGGGTCGAAAGGGGCCGCCGCCGCCGGCGCCGATACCGCCAGCAGCACTCCCAGCAGCATCAGACCGATCGCCAGTCTCATCTTATTCACGCCCATCGCTCCCCTCATTTACGTCGGTAGAGCTGCCGCTCCGCAATGCTTAACGGCCCCCGTTGGCGTAAAACGCCCGCTGGGCTACCACCAGTTTCTCGCAGATTTCCTTGATCCTCGCCTCGACATCGTAGGGCACCCACCGGTCGGTGGGGTGGACGATGCGGCCGAGAACCTTGCCGTTCTTATCGTAATCGGCCTGCTCCAGCAGCGCCACTTCCTTGGTGGCCGGCCTCACCCGCAGCAACTGGAGAGAGAAAGCCAGCCTGTCGTAGCCGGCGATGTTCCGCTCCTGCATCTTCAGAGACTCTACCACTTCCTTGGCGCCGTTCTTTTCATATTCGACCTTGACCCAGGCCTGGAGATAACCCTTGTCCTTATACACCTGCTCAGGGTTCTTGATAAAATCGAAATTCGCGTCGGCCGGCACATGCTGGAGAGTTTTGAAATCCAGGAAGTATGTGCTGAAAGTATCCTTCGTGGCGTTGCTCAGGGGGAAGTACCTGTCCTCTTCCTCAGCGGCGGCAAGCGCCGGCAGCGTCAGCGCGACGAGGAGGAGAAGGAGAACGGAGAAGATTCTGGCAGGTTTGAACATTGCAAATGCACCTCGTTATTCTTTGGCTTATTTTGTATTCTTAAAATAACATTCGGCCCGGACAGTCAATTTCCTTCCTTGGCCGGCGTTATCTGCCGGCTTTCCGCGGCCATACCGGCGAGGATGATGCTTTTCTGGCGGATAATCCTGGCGATGAAAAGATCCAGGAACTCAAGCACCCGCTTCTTGTCGCCCATAAAATTCAGGCAGGCGCCGATGCTTGCGAACGACCTGCGCACCTCCTCGTAATTGCCGAGGCTTTCGAAAATGACGCGGGCTTCCTCGAAAGAAGCGCAAGCCTCGTCATAGCGGCCGGTCAGCTGGTAACACGTCCCGCGGTCATAGAGAATACGGGCCAACTCATGCGGCATGTCCTGCTGTTCCAGGACGCGCCTGGCCCGCTCATAAGCGTCGAGCGCGTCGGAGTACCGTCCGAGGCTCTGCTGGCAGCGGCCGGCCAGAGCGATCGTCTTCCCGGCCTCCGCGGCGTTGCCCGCCGCCTCGAAAAGCCTGAGGGCGCTCTCGTACAGCACCAGCGCCGCCGCGAACGAACTCCTCACCATGTGCAGATGGGCCTCCTGCAGCAGCGCCGCCGTGTCCAGCCCGGCGATCCGCTTGCGGAAAAACACCTCGTCGCCGCGGTCGTCGAGATTCTTCGCCACCGACTTCAGCTCCCGCACCGTGCTCTTCACATCGCCGTCCGGGCCGGGGCGGAGGACGTCGCGGAGGATATCCGGCCACGAATGGCCGTCGTCCTCGCCGTAAGCCGCCTCCAGCCGCTTAAGGTTAATCACGTCTTCGTTGTTCTGAATGAGAAACTTCACCTTGGCGAAATCGTCCAACAGCAGGAAGTGGAAAACGCCCGCCTCGATAACGTCGGACAAGGGAACCTTAAGATTCTTAAGAGCCTTCACCGCCGTCGCGTTAACCCGGGCGCTGATCGTCGCCTTCTCGTTCGTTGTCGCCATAATCGCTCTCCCACCTTTGCGTCATCACCAATATTTTACTATCATTACGGCCGGCTTTCAACAGAACAAAATACAAATCCGGGTCGATCGGCGCCACATTCGCGGGAAAAGTAATAATCAACCGGGCATTTGTAAGACGGCGGCGACGGACGTTTTTTCGAACCAGGCCCGTCGGCAGGCAGGATTCGGGCCTGGCAGCCGCAAACTATTCCCATAACACAGCAAAGGAGATGATCGAAGTGCGGATAGACGAATTGGCGGCAGCGGCGGCGAACCTCGTCGGCGAAAACCCGCTCAACCGCGTGCCCTCGCTGGGCGGCCTGCAAATCTTCGACCCGCCGCTGCTAGGCGTCGCGGCGGCTGACGACCCGCTGTTCGCCCGCCTCAAAGACCCCGGAGCGGTTGGCCCTAATCACCTGTCGCCCCGTGAATGGCTGCCGGCGGCGGGCGCCGTCGTATCCTACTTCCTGCCGTTCACTAAAGCGGTGCGCCACGCCAACCGGCAGCCCGGCCTGCCTGCCACCGAATGGCTATATGGCAGGATCGAGGGCGATATGGTCAACGACGCCCTGCGCCGTTTCCTCGCCGACCTCCTGGCGGCGGACGGCCACCAGACCCTCGTGCCCGCGTTCGACCCGCGCTACGCCGTCGTGGAGCGGCGCAGCAACTGGTCGGAGCGGCACGTCGCCCACATCGCCGGCCTGGGAACCTTCAGCCTCAACTGCTCGCTCATCACCGCCCGCGGCGCCGCCGGCCGCCTCGGCAGCCTCGTCACCGGCCTCGCGCTCGCACCCACGCCCCGTCCCTACACCGGCACCCACGAATACTGTACCAACTGCGGCGCCTGCATCCGCCGCTGCCCGCCCGCAGCCATCGACGAGCGCGGCAAACGCCACCAACCCTGCTCCGACTACCTCGACGCCATGAAGGCGCGCTTCCAGCCCCGCTATGGCTGCGGAAAATGCCAGACCGGCGTACCTTGCGAAGACCGCATCCCAGGCCGCTAACAACAAAAAAACCCGCTTGGCGGGTTTTTTTGTTTGGGAACCTGCTTATAACAGGGGCTACTCGGAGCGGGGCTTCACCGGCGTATTCGCCGTAGCGTCACTCGCGGCATTGCCGTAATCCTCCGGGTCGCCCGCCGTCTGCCTGGCGCTCGGCCGATCGCCGCCCGCCCGCAGCTCGTCCTGGACCTGTCCGCCCGTACGGGGCGAAGCATAATTGACCGCCGGCGCTTCCGACGAATGGACGCCAAACTCGGGCTGCATATCGGCACCGCGGTTCTTCACCGGGCATCACCTCCGAAAATAGCATGCCCAAAATAATAAAACTTAGGGGGAGGCTTGCGCCTCCCCCCGTTAAGCACCATCCTTACAGTATAACCGATACTGACAGACTGGAAACCCCCATTATACTCGATTGGTACCTTGGATTGGCTGACAACTGATACACGAATCGGCGAGTTGCATCTTGCAGGGAAACGAAAAACACTACCCTTTGGACCGGTTGCTACTTGCTAGGCTCGGAAAGACTGACTTTCGACGCGCTTGCAAATTACGAACCCTGAGTCTCTGTAAGGATGGTGCTTGAGTTAAGTATAACATACCTTCCGTCCAAATACAACGGGACGGCGTACTTTTTCCCGCCGGAAGCTCATATCATTATTAGGAAATAAAACTGGGAGGAGTATGGAAATGAACAGCCTGGAAAGATTATTCGGCCGTTTCTTCGCCGATTGGCTGCCGGGGCTGCCCGCCGGCGTCAGGGATTGGGCGGCGAAAATTCTCCCGTGGGTGGTCATCGTCCTCGGCGTACTCGGACTTCTCGCCTGGCTGAGCGTCATCGGCCTGTTCGGCGCCGCCACCCTCAAAACAGCGGGCTTCAGCCGCGCCTTCCCCTCCTTCGCCGCCGCCGTCTTCCACATCCTCGTCCCCATCCTCCAGGCGCTGGCCATCGCCGGCGGCTGCTTCATGCTCAAGCGGCGCCGCCTGGGCTGGGTGCTCGCTTTCTACGCCCTGCTGCTCGGCATACTCATGAACCTCGTCTGGTTCAACCCCGCCGGACTCATCTGGGACTTCGTCTTCGCCTACCTGCTCTTCCAGCTCAAGCCCTACTACCGGGAAGGATAGACCGGACTGCGCTGCGACACTCGACAGACGCTGCAGAAGGAACTCACCGAGTTCCTTCTGTTATTATTTTCACCCCTACATAGTAAAAAATGGAAGGTAATGCTGCGAAAATCGTCGAAATACGGTTAATATTCTAAAGAACACGGTGGGGCAGAGCGTGGTTTGGTACTATCCTCTCTTCGCGACATTAATACTGCTAGCCTGCTGGCGGCGGGAAAACGCCAGACACGAACTCCTGCGCAGGGCGGCTGATTACCCGGGCAGCGCTGAGCACAGTCCCGCACGGCTCCCGGCGATAATCGCCGTCGCGGCCGTCGCCGGCATACTCGCCGCCGGCTGGCTGTACGCCGCTTACCGGGAAATCGCCCTTGGCGCCGCCCTGCTGTTCGTCCTCATCCTCGACTGTTTCTACGGGCGGGTATTCAGCCGCACCATCGACGCCATCCTCGGGCAGGGGCCGACCGTCCGGCTGCAGGAAAGCGAACAGCGGTTCCGCAACCTCGCCGACCATGCCCCCGTGCTCCTCATCGTCACCGGCAGCGACGGCGACCCCGTATTCTTCAACCAGACCTGGTCCGGATTTACCGGCCGGCCGCTCGCCGCCCTCAGCGGCCAGGGCTGGCTCGAACTCGTCCATCCCGAAGATCGCCCGGCCTTCGACGCCCGGCAAAAGGCGGCCTACGCGCGCCATGTCGCCTTCCGGCACGAATTCAGGCTGCGCCACGCCGGCGGCGGCTACCGCTGGATAATGGCCGTATTCACGCCCCGCTGGCAGCGAGAAGGCTTCGCCGGCTACATCGGCTCCTGCGCCGACGTCACCGCCCACCGTCAGCTCGAACAAGCCCTCCGCCACCAGGTCGATTACGAAAAACTGCTGGCCGCCATCTCCGCCAGATTCGTCGGCGTCAGCCCGCCCGGCCTCGACACCGCCGTCGGCTCGGCGCTCGAAGAGATCGGCCGCTTCACAGGCGCCGACCGCGCCTATATATACTTCAACTCCGAAGACGGCAGCGAGGCCCGCCTCGCATACAGCTGGAACAGCGACGGCGTGCGGCCCCATGGCGACGGGAAACCGGTCATAGCCATCGCCGCCCAATCCTGGCTTTTTCGGGAAATACGGGAAAAGGGCCGGCTGCACATCACCCGCCTCAACGCCGTGCCTGCAGGACAAGAGCGGGAAATGCTGGCGGCGGCGGGAATAAAATCGCTCGTTGCCGTGCCGCTCGTCAGCGGGGACAACATCCTCGGCATCCTTGGCCTCCACTCCCTCAGGAAAGAGAAGGCCTGGCGCGAAGAAGACATCCTGCTCCCCAAACTCGTCGGCGAAGTCATCCTCGGCGCCATCCTCCGCTGCCAGGCCCAAACGGCCCAGGCAGCCAGCGAAGCCGAAAACAAGGCCATCCTCGCCTCCGTTCCCGACATCCTCTACCATGTCGGCGCCGACGGCCTCATCCTCGACACCAAGCCGTCAGGCCGCCAGCCCGGCCTGCCCGCGCCCGCATCGGTCGGCTGCAGCATTGCCCGCTTTCTGCCCGCCCACCTCGTCAAACCGGCCATGGATGCCATCGGACAAGTCATCGCCGGCGACCCGGTGCGGATATTCGAATACTACCGCAAAACAGGCGCCGCCACGACCTACTACGAAGCCCGCGTCACCAAAGCCGGCGAACGCGACGTTCTCCTCATCGTCCGCGACATCACCGAGCGCCGGCGCTCGGAAGCCTGCGACCTGCTCCTCCTCGACATCGCCGTAAAAGTGCTCGAAGAGCAGCCGCTCGAAGACATCCTCACCCTCGCCTGCGAACAGATAATGGCCATCTTCGGCGTCAGCCTGCTGTGGGTCGGGCGCAAGGACCCCGACGGTTCTGTCCGGATGTCCGCCGCCGGCGAAGAAGCCTTGGAATGTATCAGGCACGGGGACGTGCGCTGGGACGACTGCCCCGCAGGCCACGGTCCCACCGGCGCCGCCATCCGCACCGGCAAATTCCAGCTCGCCGGCGTCGACGACCCCTGCATGCTCCCCTGGCGGGACCGGCTGGCGCAGCGCGGCGCCCTCTCCGGCGCCGCCTTCCCCCTCAGAGTCAGCGGCCTCATCCTCGGAGCGCTGACCATCTACACCGCCGACCGGGAATTCTGGACAAAGCGGACCATCGTCCACCTCACCAACTTCGCCGAGCAAATCGCCCTCGCCATCCACGCCACCACCAGCCGCCAACGGCTCAAACTGCTCACCACCGGGCTCGAATCCGCGGTCAACGCCGTCATCATAACCGACCGGACCGGCGCCATCCAGTGGGTCAACCCGGCCTTCCTCAGCCTCACCGGGCTGGCCGCCGCCGGCGTTCTCGGCAAAAACGTCCGCAGCATCTTCGCCGTCGCCGACGCCAAGACCTTCTACCTCAACCTCTGGCAGCACATCCTCGCCGGGCGGGCCTGGCAGGGAGAGATAACCAGCCGCCACCGGGGCGGCAGCTTCTACACCGCCGAAATGTCGGTCACACCGGTGCGCGACGAGAACGGCGAACTCGCCAACTTCCTCACCATCCTCCACGACGTCACCCGGCGCCGCCAGGCCGAGCAGGAAATGCTCGCAGCCAGGGAGGCGGTCGCCAGAGCAGAGCGCCTAAGCTCGCTCGGTATAATGGCGGCCGGCATTGCCCACGAAATCAACCAACCACTCAACTCGCTCAAAGTCACCGCCGACGGCATGCTCTACTGGCACAACCAGGGCAAAACCCCCGCTCTCGCCAAAATCATGGAAAACATCGGCAAAATATCCAAGCAGGCCGACCGCATCGACAACATCATCAAACACATGCGCTTCTTCGTCCGCAGCAGCCAGCGCGGCGACCCCGAATCCTGCGACATCAACACCGCCGTCGAAGAAGCGCTGTCCCTGATCGGCTCCCAGCTGGCCGCCCACGCCATCGACATAAGAAAGCGGCTCGCCGCCGACCTGCCCCCCGTAACCGTCAACAACACCCAACTCGAAGAAGTCATCATCAACCTCCTCGTCAACGCCATGCAATCCCTCGACACCGTCGACAAGCCGGATAAAACCATCGCCATCGTCTCCGGCTGGCAGAAAGGCGAGGTATTCCTGGAAATCAGCGACAACGGGCCGGGGATCAGCAGCAAAATCAAAGGAAAAGTCTTCGAACCGTTCTTCACCACCAAACCCGCCGGCGAAGGCATGGGGCTCGGTCTCTCGATTGTTCACTCCATCGTCGCCGCCAGTGGCGGGCGGATAACCATCAAAAGCGCGCGCCAAAACCGGGGAGCCGCCCTCCGCATTACCTTCCCGGCCGAAGAAGGGCAGGGGAAAGGGGAAGAACAGGCATGAACATCCTCCTCGTCGAAGACGACCGCGACAGCCGGGCCGGAGTGGCCGACTTCCTGCGCGAGCTCGGCCACCAGATCACCGAATGCGGCGACGGCGACCAAGCCCTCGCCCTGTTCGCCGCCGGCGACTTCCCCATGGTGCTGTCCGACATCAAAATGCCGCGCATGTCGGGAATCGAACTCCTCAAACGCATCAAAGCCTCTGGCGGCGAAAAAGCGTGCGACATCGTCCTCTTCACCGGCCACGGCGACATGGTCACCGCCATCGAAGCCCTGCGGGCCGGCGCCTACGACTACCTCCTCAAACCCATCAGCGTCGCCGAGCTTGCCGCCATCACCGAGCGCATCGCCGAACACCAGTCCCTCCTCCGCGAAAACCGGGCGCTCACCCGCCGCTTCAGCGACGAAGTGCGGGCCGCCACCGCAGAGGCGCAACGGGAACTCACGCGGCTGAAAAAACTCGCCAGCCAGGCGGCCGGCCTCGACAACATCGCCTTCTTCGCCCCCGCAATGCAGCGTATCGCCGCCCAAGCCGCCAGATACCACCAGGATCGGTCGATGCCGGTGCTCATCGAAGGCGAAACAGGCACCGGCAAAGAAATCATCGCCCGCATCATCCACTACGGCGACTGCAAAGACCCCGCCCCGCTCGTCGACATCAACTGCGCCGCCCTCACCGGCAGCCTCTTCGAAAGCGAACTGTTCGGCTACGAGCCCGGCGCCTTCACCGGCGGTCTCACCCGGGGCCAAAAAGGCAAACTCGACCTCGCCCGAGGCGGCACCGTCCTCCTCGACGAAGTCGGCGAAATCCCCCTCGACCTGCAGGGCAAGCTGCTCAGAGTCATCCAGGAAAAAGAATTCTACCGCGTGGGCGGCCTTAAAAAAGTGCCCGCCGACGTGCGCATAATCTGCGCCACCAACGCCGACCTCGGACAGCGGGTCGAGCGGGGAACCTTCCGCAAAGACCTCTTCTACCGTCTCAAAGTCGGTCACATCGCCATCCCGCCCCTCAGGCAGCGCCGCGAAGAGATACTGCCCCTCGCCGAACTCTTCCTCCACCAATTCGCCGTCCTCAAAGGACGCCGCTTCAAAAAAATCGACCCGGCCGCCGCCGAACTGCTGCTCGCCTACGACTGGCCGGGCAATGTCCGCGAACTGCGCAACACCATGGAATGGGTGGCCTTCATGCACGACGACGCCGTCGTCAAACCCGCCCACCTCGGCGGCCTCGCCACCGGCCTCCCTCCCCTGAGCCTAAGCCGCGAAGCCGCCGCGACGGGCCCGGCGCTCAACCCCGCCGAATTCGTCCTGCCGGCCGCCGGCTTCAGCCTCGAAGACTACGTCGACCGCATCGTCCGGCAGGCCATGACCCTCTGCCGCGGCAACAAGACCGCCGCCGCCCGCTACCTCGGCATATCGCGCCGCTCCCTGTACTGCCGCCTGACAAAAAAGAAAACCACAAACGCCCCGCGCAGCGATGCCGAATAATAACAACCGCCCCCGACGAAAACTAACATCATAATAATCGTCGGAGGTGGCATCATGGCGGACACCTATACATTTTGGAACGGCAAAAACTTAGCCGGCCGGCAGGAATTCCTCGACGTCGGCAACGAACCCGACTGCGATTCCTGCGCCTTCCGGTGCGTGGAAGGCACCGAAACAGTCAGCGGCGACGATCTGTAACAAAAAAAGAGCACGGATTATTATCCGTGCTCTTTTTGGTTCCCTACTCCCGCAGCATGGGGAAAGCCACCGTGAACGTCGTCCCGCACGCCCCGCTGTCGAACGAAATGGCGGCGTTGTGACGGGCGGCGATACTGTAACACACCGCCAGCCCTAGCCCCACCCCGAAATCCTTGGTGGTGAAGAACGGCGTGCCGATCTTGTCGGCCAGATCGGCCGGGATACCTTTGCCCTGATCCTGCACCGCCAAAGTGATCCGGTCGTCGGCGCAGGACGTCCTGATGGTCAGCACCCCGCCGGGCGGCATGGCATCGAGGCCGTTGCGCACCAGATTGATGATCAGCTGGCGGATCTCCTTCTCGTCCAGGGCAATTTCGGGAATGTCCGCCAGCTCGGTCTTGACCGTCTTGTTATAGAGGATGGCGCCGGCTTCAAGCAGGGGCAGCAGCATCGCGATAATATCGTTGAGGTTGCCCGCCCGAAGGTCCACGGCTTTATTCTTGGCCAGGGAGAGAAACTCGGTAATGATCGCATTGGCCCGGTCGAGCTCCTGGATCATCAAGTTGAAATGGCTGCTGTGGTTGGCGAAGTCCGGCTTGATGCTCAGCATCTGGAGAAAACCGCGGACAGTCGTCAGCGGGTTGCGGATCTCGTGGCCGATCCCGGCCGCCATCGACCCGATCAGGTTGAGGCGGTCGAGGCGGGCGATCTCCTTCTCCACCCGTTTGCGCTCGCTGATATCATGTGAGATGCACACCATGCAGGGCCGGTCGTCGAGCTGGATGAGGTGGGAATTGACCTCCACCGGGATGGTCTGATCTTCGCTCGTTATATACGCGCTCTCGCTTAGCGTGTGCTTCTGGGCGTAAAGCAGCTCGATTTTCTCGCGGACATCGCCGCGATACTCCAGGGGCACGATATCGGCCGGCGTCCGCTGCAGCAGCTCCTCGCGGCTGTAGCCCAGGCGCTCGCAGGCCGTCTCGTTGGCGTCGATAATCAGGCCCGGCTGGCAGTCCGGACTTATCTCGGCAATGAAAATTATGTCGTGGATACTGTTGAACAGCATCCGGTAGCGTTCCTCGCTCTGGCGCAGGGCATTCTCCGCGGCCTTGCTCGCCGCCAGTCCCCGGCGCAGCGTACCGTGCTCGGCGGCATTGGCGAACGCCACCGCCGCCAGGTCGGCGAATCTCGCCAGCAGGGAAATCTCATCCTCGCGGAAATGAAAATCCTCATCCGGCGAATAGAGGCCCAACACGCCCATAACCTGCGAGCCCCGCTTCAGCGGCACCGCCACCGTCGCCGGTTCGGCCTCCCGGCCCTCCTCGGGGTCGACGGCCAGCAGCCGCAGTTTCTGTTCGACCGCCGGCTCGCCCGTCTGCCAAACCCTGCCCACCAGGCCTTCGCCCGGCGTCACCGTCGGGCTCAGCGGTCCGCCGACCTCCGGCACCTTCAGTTCCAGCGCTCCGGCCGCCTCATTGTATAGATAGATAAAACCGTAAGGCGCGTCCACCAGGGCGCCGGCGCGGTGGGCGAGGGCGACGAGCAAATCGCTCTCGTCGAGCTTGTCCAGCACCTCCAGAAAAGAATCCTTAAGCAGCGTCAGGTTGCCGTGCTCGAGAAGCAGGCGCTGCTCCGACAGCTTGCGGCGGGTGATATCGCGGAAGATCGCCATCACGAACTCGTGCTCGCCGATGTTGATCTTCTTAAGAAAGCCCTCGACCCAGAAATCGCGGCCCGACTTATTCTTAGCTTTCCACTCCACCAGCTGGGGGGTTCCCGCCGCCGCCTCCCGGAAACGGCGCTGCGCCTCCTCGGCAGTATATGGGTATTCCCCCGGCGGCATCGTCACAATGCCGAGGTTGCGGACATCGTCGGGCGCGTAGCCGAACATCTCGCGCGCTTTGTCGTTCATGGTGACAATCGCGCCGGTGCCGATGTGATGGAGCAGGATGGCTTCGTTGGCCTGGTTGAAGACCACGAAATCGGAAGGGGTAAAAAAAGGCCTCGGCACCGCCAGCTCGGCTGGGGCGTGTTTTTTAGCTTTCTCCATGCTTACCTCCGGAAATGGAAGGGTAATTCTCCGGTAATTTATATTAGACAGACGACGACAAATACCTCCCAGTTCAATGCCAAATATTGCCTTAATTTGTATTTTTTTTATTCAAGGTGTTATATAAGGCACAAGATATTGCGGTATTGACGCAGGGGCGGGAAAGAGCTATGATAAAGTCATAATACCCTACCAGGGTATGGTATAGGAGGCAGCAATGCGGAGAACACAAAGCGAACAGGACAAGCTCCTGGCCCAGATCAGCCGCATCGAGGGACAGGTAAGGGGTATCGGCAAGATGATCGCCGCCGACCGCTACTGCATCGACGTCCTCATCCAGGTTCAGGCGGCCCGCGCCGCCCTCACCAGGGTCGGCCTGCTCATCCTCGAAGACCACGCCAAAGGGTGCGTCGTCGACGCCGTTCAGCGCGGCGACGACAAGTCGGTCGACGAACTCGTCGACGCCGTGAAAAAATTTGTGAGGTGATCACATTGATCCGCGATACCTACAGCGTCACAGGCATGACCTGCTCCGCCTGCGCCGCCCGCGTCGAAAAAGGCGTGGCGGCGATGCCCGGCGTGGCCGCCGCCAATGTCAACTTCGCCCTCGGCCGCCTCACCGTCGAATACGACCGGGCGGCGGTCACGCCGGACGATATAATAGCCAAAATCCGCGACCTCGGCTACGACGTCGCCTTAAGCCGGCTGGAGTTTTCCGTCGGCGGCATGAGCTGCGCCGCCTGCGCCGCCAGGGTCGAAAAAGCCGTCCGCAAGCTTCCCGGCGTCGTCGCCGCCAACGTCAACTTCGCCCTCGGCAAGCTCACCGTCGAAGCCGGCCCCGACCTATCCGCCGCCACCGTCGCCGCCGCCGTCAGTGACGCCGGCTACCAGGCCGCCGCCGCCGAAGGCCAGGCCGGCCAGGACCGGGAGCGGGCCGCCCGCGAGGCCGAGATCGGCCGCCAGAAGAAGCTGTTTATCATCTCCGCCCTCCTGTCGTTGCCCCTTGCCCTTCATATGGCGCTAGACATCTTCAAAATCCACAGCGCCCTGCTCGCCAACCCCTACTTCCAGCTTGTCCTCGCCACCCCCGTCCAGTTCGGCGCCGGCTGGCAGTTCTACCGCGACTCCGTCAGCGCCCTCCGCCACGGCAGCGCCAACATGTCCGTCCTCGTCGCCCTCGGCACCAGCGCCGCCTTCCTCCTCAGCCTCTACAACACCGTTGCCGGCGTCAAAGCTGTCTACTACGAGACCTCCGCCATCCTCATCACCCTCATCATCCTCGGCCGCCTATTGGAGGCCAACGCCAAGGGCCGCACCTCCGAAGCCATCCGCAAACTGATGGGCCTTGCCGCCAAGACCGCCCGCGTCGTGCGGGACGGGGCGGAGGAGGACATCCCCATCGAAGAAGTGCGGGTCGGCGACACCATCGTCGTCCGCCCCGGCGAAAAAATCCCTGTCGACGGCGTCGTCACCGCCGGCGACTCAGCCGTCGACGAAGCCATGCTCACCGGCGAAAGCCTGCCGGTCGACAAAAAACCCGGCGACAAAGTCTACGGCGCCACCATCAACAAATACGGCGCCTTCCGCTTCGAAGCCCACAAAGTCGGCAAAGACACCGCCCTCGCCCAGATCGTCAAAGTCGTCGAAGAAGCCCAGGGTTCCAAGGCCCCCATCCAGCGCATCGCCGACGTCATCTCCGGCTACTTCGTCCCCGCCGTCATCGCCGTCGCCGTCCTCACCTTCGCCGCCTGGTACCTCTTCCTTGCCCCCGGCGACATCACCCGCGCCCTCCTCAACGCCACCGCCGTCCTCGTCATCGCCTGCCCCTGCGCCCTCGGCCTTGCCACCCCCACCTCGATCATGGTCGGCACCGGCCGCGGCGCCGAGAACGGCATCCTCTTCAAAGGCGGCGAACACCTCGAAAAAACCTACCAGCTCACCGCCGTCATCCTCGACAAAACCGGCACCGTAACCAAAGGCCAGCCCGAGCTCACCGACCTCGTCGCCCTCGCCGGCGACGAAAGCGAGCTCCTCGCCCTCATCGCCTCTGCGGAAAAAGCCTCCGAGCACCCCCTGGCCGCCGCCATCGTCCGCGGCGCCGCCGAGCGGGTCGCCCTGCCGGCGCCAGAGCCGACCGCCTTCGCAGCCGTCCCCGGCGCGGGCGTCACCGCCACCGTCGCCGGCAAAGACCTCGCCGTCGGCACCCGCCGGCTCATGAACGAACAAGGCGTCGATATCGCCGCCAGCCTGAAAAATGTCGAAGACCTCGAAGCCGCCGGCAAAACCGTCATGTTCGCCGCCGTCGACGGCCGGCTCGCCGCCCTCGTCGCCGTCGCCGACACCGTCAAGGAATCCTCGCGTGAAGCCATCGCCGCTCTAACCGCCATGGGCCTCGAAGTGTGGATGATAACCGGCGACAACCGCCGCACCGCCGAAGCCATCGCCCGCCAGGTCGGCATCGGACACGTCATGGCCGAAGTCCTGCCCGCCAACAAGGCCGAACAGGTCGAGCGCCTGCGTTCCCAGGGCAAAATCGTCGCCATGGTCGGCGACGGCATCAACGACGCTCCCGCCCTCGCCGCCGCCGACGTCGGCATCGCCATGGGCACCGGCGCCGACGTCGCCATCGAAGCCGGCGACGTCACCCTCATGCGCGGCGACCTGCGCGGCATCGCCGCCGCCATCGGCCTCAGCCGGGCCACCATGACCAACATCAAACAAAACCTCTTCTGGGCCCTTGCCTACAACATCGTCGGCATCCCCGTCGCCGCCGCCGGCTACCTCTCCCCGGTCCTCGCCGGCGCCGCCATGGCCTTCAGCTCGGTCTCGGTCGTCACCAACGCATTACGCTTACGGCGCGTAAAGCTGTAGCTTAGGAGCCATAGTCTGACGGTCCCTCACACAACACCAGTAACGAACAGACAAATCAAAAAACCGGCCCGCCGGCATAACCGGCGGGCCGCTGCTTTTTTCTCTTACTTTATCAACTTCGCGGCGATCGTCGCCACATGCCTGCCCTGGTAACGCGCGCCGGCCAGCTCGATCTCGCTCGGCTGCCGGCCGCCATCGCCGCCGGCGATCGTCGACGCTCCGTACGGCGAGCAGCCGGCAATCTCCGCGACCGTCGTCTGCCCCTGATAGCTGTACGGCAGGCCCACGATCACCATCCCGTGGTGCAGCAGCGTGATATGGAAACTCAGCAGCGTCGACTCCTGGCCACCGTGCTGCGTGCCGCTGCTCGTGAACACGCTCCCCGCCTTGCCCACCAGCTTGCCCTGCGCCCACAGCCCGCCGGTGGCGTCGAGGAACTGACGCATCTGGCCGCACATATTGCCGAACCTGGTCGGCGAGCCGAAAATGATGGCATCGGCCGCCGCCAGCTCCTCCACCGTGCAGACCGGGACATGGGCCATACCCTTCTGCGCCTCGGTAGCGCCCATTTTCGCCAGCACCTCGGCGCTCAGCGTCTCCGGGACGCGGCGCAGCACAGCCTCCGCTCCCGGCGCCTCCCGCACCCCTTCGGCCACCGCCTCGGCCATCCGGTGGATATGGCCGTACAGAGAATAATAAACGATCAAAACCTTCACATTATCGCCTCCTTAGCAATTATCGGCACTACAGGTATTATTTAATTCGTTCGTCCCGTTTTGAGTCGCTTCCTGCCGAATATTTTCCGGATGGCGGGGAAAAATGCTTGCTGATGCAGACTTGCCCCGCTAAGGCATTATATCCCGTTCATGCCCGTCTTTATGCCGGGAACAATAATAACGGACCAACAGAAAAGAACCGTCGCCGCGCAGTGATGGTTCTTTCGTTTTACAACAAAGGACATTCAAAAAGACTTAGGCCGTTCAGAAGTGCCCAGATGCAAGGCGCGACGAGGCTTGCGCCGCGACGACGGCCCCGGACGGGCCTAGTGCCGGACGCGCCATGGATGGCGCAGGCGTCCGGCCGCGTACTCGGATGTACGCTAGCAAGCAAACGAGTCGCAACGACGCAGATGGGCGCTTATCAACGGCCGTAGAAGGCAGGTGATCATATGGAGTATCTGACCGCCCTCTTCAGCATCATCATGATCAACCTCCTCCTCAGCGGCGACAACGCCCTCGTCATCGCCCTCGCCAGCAGGAAACTGCCTCCCCAGCAGCAGCGCCAGGCCATCCTGTGGGGCGGCGCCGGCGCCGTCGGCATGCGCATCATCCTCACCCTCGTCGCCGTGCTGCTCCTCAAAGTGCCCTACCTCCAGATCGCCGGCGGTTTTCTCCTCCAGTGGGTCGCCATCAAGCTCGTTGCCGACGACCATAATGCCGAAGAGGATGTCGAGGCGGCCGGCAACCTCTGGGACGCCGTCAAAACCATCCTCGTCGCCGACCTCGTCATGAGCCTCGACAACGTCATCGCCATCGCCGGCGTCTCGCGCGGCAACATCAGCCTCCTCGTCATCGGCCTTACCATCAGCATCCCGATCATCATCTGGGGCAGCGCCCTCATCACCATGCTCATGCAGCGCTGGCCGGCCATCGTCGTTGTCGGCGCCGCCTTCCTCGGCTGGACGGCCGGCGACATGCTCCTCGCCGACCCGGCCGCCCAAAACTTCGCCACGGCCTACCCCTTCCTCCACTGGGCCGTCCCCGGCGTCTTCGCCGCCGCAGTCGTAGCGTTCAATTTCCTCAAAGACCGTCCCACGGTGCGCGGCGACCGTCCATAAGCACCCATCTGCTTCGTTGCTCCTCGGAGCGATTGCTTGCGTACATCCGAGTACGCGGCGCGGCTCGCTCCTCCGGTGCGCCTTGCATCTGGGCACTTCTGAACGGTCGCCGGCTTGTCTCCAGTTAGCAAAAACGAAAAGAACGCCGTCTGGCGTTCTTTTTGTTTAAAACTTGAACTCACTTGAGAAATAGAACCCCTTCTGCACACTCGTCGCCTTATCCCAGGAAATATCGGCGCTCGTATTCTCCGTCCCGTGGTAGAGGCTCATGTACTGGTAGCGGTAGCCGGCGGTCACCGCCGCGGCCTGCTTGCTGCCGAGGGCGTAACGGAGACCTATGTACGCGTCGACCATCTGCGCCGCGCCGGTGTGGTCGAAATCCAGGCTGCGGAGATTCCACCAGCCGTGTCCCTGGGCGAG
Source organism: Sporomusaceae bacterium (assembly GCA_031460455.1). Lineage (NCBI taxonomy): Bacteria > Bacillati > Bacillota > Negativicutes > Selenomonadales > Sporomusaceae > Sporomusaceae bacterium. The sequence continues at coordinate 154,936 of JAVKTQ010000006.1, read as the reverse complement.
CGAGAGGGGGGAATAGGCCACCGACCCGACCACGCTCACCCGCGGCGATATAGGCGACCGGCCCTTTACCCCGATATGCGGCCCCTGGTATGTGGCGGTATACGTCGAGTCCAGGCCGGCCAGCGTGTGAGGGGGACTCTGAGCGGCATAGTTCTCCACATAGTACACGCCGTCCGTCATGCGAAAAGCGTTCTGCCGATAACCGTAGCCGATGAAATACTCGTGATTCGCGCCCCCCGGTTTCACCCAGTCCACATTGATAAAGGCGCTCTTGCCCGTCGTCTTGAACTCGCCGTAGTACCACAGACTCGAACTTTTCGTATAATCCCAGTCCGAATCGCTGCCGGTCGCCGCTTTGACGCCGTTCGCCAGCCCGCCCTCCACCCGCAGCCTGCTCAGGTGCGGCGCCTTGCTCTCATAGCTGGCGGTCAGATATGTACTGGCGTGGGGGTAGTAAAGCTCCGACGCCCCGTTCGCCGGAAAAGAGATGCGCCACATTTGCGAACCGGTCGCCGGCCACACGCCGAGCGACAAATCGCCCGCCGCCGCCGTGCCTGTCAACGAAACGAAGAACACCAGGGTCAGCAGCCAGGCCTGCAGCGTAATTGCCAAAATTACTCCCCACCTTACATAATTTATTGACATATTCGCCATTTGCCGCCACAACCCTGTCGCCGCCAAGCCGGTAATTTATGTAAAGTGAAGCATAAAAAAAGCCTCCCGTCGCAGACTAAAGCCAGTACAATGCGAGGAGGAATCGATGTGTCCGACCGACAGCAGCTTATCACCAGCACCGACGACGTCAGTAAGGGTGACGTCGAATCGGTGCTCGGGCGGGGCGACGCCAGCGGCAGCAACGACCCCGACGCCCATTTCGACGTCCATGCCAACGCGCGCAAATACTACGACATAACAAAATCGCCGCCGGCGACGGGGGTATTCGCCTGGCAGCGCGAACATATCCGCACCCACGACCAGAGCGAGGCCGGCTATCCCCTCAACATCATCATCGATCCGGCGATGCGCGAAATGTACCAGCACGTCCACGCCCAGGGACTGACAAACGTCTTCGACCGCTGGCAGCAGCAGGAAAAGATCCGCTGCTCCTTCTGCACCGCGGGCCTCAGCTGCCAGCTCTGCGCCCAGGGACCCTGCCGCATCAACCCCAAAGTGCCGCGCGGCGCCTGCGGCGTCGACGCCCACGTCATGGTCGCCCGCAACTTCGTCTACCGCCACGTCACCATCGGCGCCGCCGCCAACATCTTCCACGCCCAGCAGGCGGCCCGCACCCTCAAAGCCGCCGCCGAATCCCCGGAAAGCGGCCTCACTATCCGCGACCCCGACAAGCTCCTCAAATACGCCGAAATGGCCGGCCTCAACAGCAAACAGGACGTCAACAAAGTCGCCCGCACCTTCGCCGACTGGGTACTCACCGACATGGGGCGGCCCTACTACGAAGAAGCCGCCATGGTCCAAGCCTTCGCCCCTGCCAAGCGCAAAGAGCTGTGGCGCAAACTCAAACTCTTCCCCGGCGGCGGCAACAGCGAGGTCGCCTTCGCTCAGACCAAATGCATGACCAACCTCAATGCCGATCCGGTCGACTTCCTCCTCACCTCCGTGCGGCTCGGCATCATCAACGAATACCAGGGACTCTTCGCCCTCGACATCCTCCAGGAAATCCTCATGGGCACCCAGAAAATCCACACCACCCGCCAGAACATGGGCCTCCTCGACCCGGCCAAAATCAACATCATCGCCAACGGCCACATGCCCCTCGTCGCCCACACCGTCATCGAGCTCGCCTCGCGGTCCGAGTGGCAGGACAAGGCCCGCGCCGCCGGCGCATCCGGCATCCAGGTCCTCGGACATGTCTGCGAAGGCCAGCAGCTCATGAACTATTCCGGCACCCAGGACATGTCCGCCTACGGCGGCCAGGAAGGCGAATGGCTGTCCGAGGAATACCTCCTCGCCACCGGCTGCGTCGACGTCTTCATGTTCGACTACAACTGCACCGTGCCCACTCTGCCGCTTTACGCCAAGCGGTTCGGCGCCACCATGGTCAGCACCCACGAAGTCATCAAACTGCCCGGCACCGAAACCGTTGAATTCATCCCCGAGCGGATGGCCGAGCAGGCCGGCAAGATCCTCGACATGTCCATCGAGGCCTATAGCCGCCGCAAGGCCGAAAACCGCGAAATCTACGTCCCGCAATACACCACCGAATGCACCGTCGGCTTCAGCACCGAGCCCATCAAAGCCGCCCTCGGCGGCACCTGGCAGCCCCTGCTCGACGCCATCGTCAACGGCAGCATCCGCGGCATCGCCACCGTCGTCGGCTGCACCACCGCCCGCTACGGCCAGGGCGGCAGCAACATCTTCCGCATCGCCAAAGGGCTCATCGCCAAAGACATCCTCGTCCTCGCCGGCGGCTGCACCTCGGCGGTCATGGAATACACCGGCCTCACCCGGCCCCAGGCGGCCGAGGAATGCGGCCCCGGCCTCAAAGCCGTCTGCCAGGCCCTCGCCATCCCGCCCGTCCTCTCCTACGGCGCCTGCGTCGACATCGGCAAAATGACCCACACCGCCATGGAACTCGCCGACGCCCTAGGCGTCGACACAAACAAACTGCCGCTCGTCATCGGCGCCCCCGAATACCTAGAGCAGAAAGCCGTCGCCGACGCCTGCACCGCCATCGCCTTCGGCTGGCTTGTCCACGTCGCTCCCGTGCCCTCCGTCACCGGCAGCGACCTTGTCGTCAAAACCCTCACCGAAACCACCGAAACCCTCGGCCTCGGCAAACTCATGGTCGAACTGTCGGCCGACAAAACCGTCGACATCTACGTCAACCATATCGAACAAAAGCGTAAGGAGCTCGGCCTCTCCGCCGGGCCGGTGCACTAACGGTTGCCGATAAAGGCCCATCTGCGGCGTACCCGCAAGGGGCAGGCCGTCGTTCTAGGTGCTAAAGCACCAAGAACTCCGCACTTGCTCCTCAGTTGCCATCCTCAGCGTACGTTCCGTGTACGCGCGATGCCGTTGAACCCATCCCGTGCAAACAACGCTACAAACGTTGTCGCGGAGGAAACGGTGGTGTCAGCCTCCGGTGCGCCTTGCATCTGGACCTTTCTAGGCAACCTGAGATTAAATGATTGAAGCCCGCGTATTCGACGAAGAGGCTAAGTTAAAGAGGGTAATTTCGAAAACCGGCGATTATGTCGCCGGTTTTGGCTTTGTAATCGGCGTATATCGGAACGGCTGCCTCAATGCGAGTCTTTATGGCGCAGCGGATTTTCAGAAACTGTAAGGAGTCTTGACAGAATATACAATCCAGTTATATAATGATATTGAAAATCATTCTCAAATAGGAGGAAAAGAAATGTCACAATTGTTTCCCGGGCTTATAATGGGTTTCAGAGAGGGGCTGGAAGCGTTCCTCGTTGTCGCGATAATTTTTCGTTGCCTCGATAAGCTGGGTCAGCAGTCGCTGCGAAAGTATGTCTTTTACGGAGTGTTCGGCGGAGTCGCTGTATCCTTGCTCTTTGGGGCCATCCTGAACGCGCTCGAAGGTTTGGTCGGTACAGCCGGAATCATGGCAAAGATTTGGGAGAGTGGAGCAAGCTTAGTCGCCCTCGGGCTCGTGACGACTTTCATCCTTTGGATGATAAAGAACGGGCGTGACATGGCGGAGCATATAAGGACGTCGGTTGATGAGAACCTCTCCCCACTGGGAATACTGGTAATCGCTCTGGTTATGGTAGCTCGCGAAGGTGTGGAGATAAGCATATTTGCTTTTGCCGGCCAATATCCTGTGATTCCGGTCCTGGGTGGAATTGCTGCGGCCCTTGTGCTTACGGTACTTATATCTCTGGCCCTTGTGAAGGTTAATCTGAAGGTACTCTTCGGTTTGACGCTGGTATATCTGATCATCCAAGCCGGCTATCTGTTAGGATATGGGATTCACGAGGGGCTCTCCGCGATGAAAGATTCTGGCTATATTGCCAAAGATAGCATCTTGCTTACAAGGGTATTCGATCTGTCGAAGACAATACTCGATCATAAAGCCGGCGCTGTTGGGTTGCCGCTCAATGTGCTGTTGGGATGGTACTCAAGGCCGGAATGGGTACAACTAATAGCTCAATACGGCTATACCGTGTCGATGCTGCTCTTATTTATCAGGCATTGGTCGTTGCGCAAAACCCCATGCCTACAGGGGATGCAGGCTTGACCGGGACCGGTTGACAATACATCCGCGGCTCATCGGAAGAATATGCCATTTAATATACCGAACAGGCTGCCATATGGCAGCCTGTTTTAACGTTCCACTCTTTATATGGATTTCTTAGTGCCCGGCAGGCGGGCTTCTTTTATCGACGGGTCTATCGTTTTCAGGTGGTCAATCACCGACGTAAACCTGAACCTGTCCAGCAGCACCGCAAGTTTGCCCTGTGTGCCGCCGATGCCGTGGTAGTGGATGAAGGCCTCCTTGGCGGGCAGGGCGAGGCGGCGTTCGCCGGGGTCGAGCTCGCGGGGGTGGAGGTATACGATCGCCGGCTGGCCGCGGCGGTTGGCGCGGCGGATGGCGTATTCGACGAAAAATCCGGGGAAGAGGCGGAAGTAGAAGCCGCCCGAGTAGCCGATATTGCGCCCGGCCAAACGGACGACCGAGGTTGGGACCTCCCAGAGCTTTAGGCTCCGCCCGGCGACGACCGGGTGGTGGATATGGGTCGGGGCGTCGGGGATGCCGTACAGGAAGGTACGGACCGGGAAGATGCTGGCGTCGTAAATCAGGCCGAGTTCCTCCAGGGCGGCGAGGTAGTGGTGGTTCGCAGCGACGATCGACCACGACGGGGCACGGTAGCCGCGGATGGCCGCGCCTGTCACGTCTTCGAGGATAGCGACCGACTTCCTGACATCGGCGGCGAACTCGGCCACCGTCTGGCGGTAAGCCAGGGCGTGGCCGTAGCCGTGCGAAGCGATCTCGTGGCCGGCGGCGGCGATGGCGCGGACGACCGCCGGGTGGTCCTCGGCGACAGCGCCCAGCACGAAAAAGGTGGCTTTTGCGCCGGCTTCGGCGCACATCGCCAGCAGGGCGTCCACCTGGGCGGGGAAGTTCGAGCCTCGGCCGCGCAGGGCGGCGGGGTCGATATCGTCATAATTGGCGTGGTACCATTCTTCGGTGTCGAAGGTCAGCAGGTTGGCGAACGGCCGCTCAGCCACGCTTTTTCCGTCCTTTCAGCGCGAACGAGGTGCAGAGGAAATCGCCCAACTCCCCGGCCCCGCCGGTGGTGACAAAGGTGAAAGGGTGGTAGAGCTTGAGAAACTCCGGGTCCTCCAGGCCGCAGGCCGCAAAGTCGGCGGCCAGGGCATCCATGGCGTACATCTTATCAAATTTGTGGCTCTTTTCGAACAGCGCCAGCAGCTTGCGCTGGAGCGAGCCGCGGTGGAGCGTCTGGACGAGCAGCGCGCCGCCGGGCTTGGTGACGCGGGCCAGCTCGCGCAGCACAGGCAGATGGTCGTCGATAAGCTGGATGACGCCGATGCATAGTACCAGGTCGAACAAGCCGTCGGTGAACGGCAGGGCGGCGAGGTCGCCGACCTGGGTCTTGAGGCCGCGGGCGGCGGCGTGTTCGAGGCTCTTGGCCGAGAAATCGACGCCATGCACGGTGTTGGCGGCGACGAGCGGCTCGCTGAAAGCGCCGACGCCGCAGCCGGCGTCGAGAATGCAAGCGCCTTTCAGGTCGCCGAGCCAGCGGAGAATATTGTCCCGCTGCATGAAAAAGCTGGCCTCGTCGTAATAATCGGACGCCTTGACAGAGGCGCCGTGGGTGGCGGCTTTTTCGTCGAAATAATTCTGCCATTTGTTGGTCATATCGTCCTCCGGGTGGGCGGATTTGCTCAGGGCAGCAGGTAGCCTATCAGGCGTGGGCCGGCAACATCGGTCACGAAAGCCGGAGCGGCCCGCCACAGCTCGACGAGCGGGCCGAGGCGGCCGCGGTCGGGCGGGCCGGCCGGAACGCCCGAAGGGCTGTACGTGAGGTAGGCGAGGCGCACGGAGCGGGCGCCCCATTGCTCCTTGTAGCGGTAGGTGCCGGACCCCGCCGGCGAGCGGCCGAGGTCGAGGTGGCCGAAGCCACTCGCGATGGCGAATTTCACCGCTTCCCAGTACATGAAATTGCCCAGGTAGCGGCTGTTGTATTCCACGAGGGTGGCGCCGTAAGGATAGTAGAGGGTATTGTCGCCGGGGCTGGCGAGCAGCAGCATGCCGCCGACCACCGCGCCGCCGGCGCGGTCGAGGACGGTGAGCAGGGTGGCGTGGCCGGGAAGGAGGCGGAAGAAAGATTCAAAAAAACGGATAGCGGGAGCGGGAGAACCCAGCTCTTTCATCCGTTTGCAGTAGACGCGGTAAAAGCCTTCCAGGTTGCCGGGATCGAACGAGACAGCAAAGAGGTCGTGCTTGACCGCCTTGCGGATGTGGTTGCGGTTGCCGGAGGTCGAGAGGGCGAGCACCTGCGCCTCGCCGCCGGCCAAGGGCAGGCGGAATGTATAGTTCGCGCGGTTCGCCGTCCAGCCGGGAGCAGCCGGCGCGGGGCGGCCGTCTTCTTCCGTCAGGCGGACCTCCAGATAAGCGAGGCGGTGGGCGGCGGCGATATCCGGGAGAGCGGCGAAGGCGGCGTTTCGGGCGTCCTCCGAAGTCGCGCACAGGTCGGCGTGGTTGGCGAAGGGCAGGGAAACGCCCGCCCGCCGGAGGCGGAGATTGCGGCCGATCACGAGGGGGATGAGGGCGGCAATGTTGCCGTCGGCGTCCAGGATGGCGTGGTCGGCCGGGGTATAGCCGAAGGAGTCGGCGAGGATGCGCCGGAAAGCGGTGGTGTGATATATCGTGCCGCGGGCGAGAGCGAGCTCGTCCCAGCCGCTCTTAAGAGCCTCGGTATAGGGGACGCACGTCAACATCTTGCCGTTATCCTTTCAGCCAGCAGAATACGCCGATCATTATCAGAAAGCTGCCGGCCCATTTGAGGACGCTGATGTGCTCGTGGAAAACGAGGATGGCCACGGCGAGCAGCATTATATACTGGATGCTGGCGACGAACGTGGCGTAGCCCAGGTCGAAATTGGCGAGGCAGTACACCCACAGCAGCGCGGCCAGGGCGTAGGAGGCGAAACCGGCGACGATAAGGGGCGAAGTGACATAGCCCTTGAAAATCGCGCTAAGGCCGCCGTCGAAATCGACCGCGGCGCTGCCCAGCTTGAGGAGGGTGCTGGCCGCGACCGTCATAGCGACGCTGGCCAGGAGCACGAAATATTTAATCATGGCCGGACCTGTTCACTTTCTGTTCGAGTTCCTCGAAGCGCAGTTTGGTCAGGCCCAGTTCCTGGGTCAGGGCCTTGTTGTGCATTTTAAGGTGGGATATGCTGACACTCATATTGAGGAGCAGGAGGTAGGCGCAGGCGATCAGCAGGCCGAAAAAAGCCGAGGGGGCGTAATAGACGCCGATGAGGTCGCCGAACCAGTCCATCAGCCCTTCGAAGATCGACATCACGAGGATGAAGAGGCCGATGAGAAACCAGGCGAGGGAGTATTTCTCCTTGAGATGGCGCTCGCGGACAAGCACGAAGACGGCGGCGAGGATGATGAAGCTGAAAATGGCGCCCAGGAAGTGGATCTTGTCGATATGCACGACCATAACGCTCACCACCTCGTCCGCGAACAGGATAAGATGATCGAGAGGGTGACCTTGGCCATGTAGTAGGGGCTCCTGAGGGCGGTGATGGAGGAATGGCCGCTTTCGCGGGCCCGCATGGCGACGCCGACCTCGGTGATGGCCAGGCCGTGCTTGTAGAGGAGGACGATGGCGTCGGGCTCGGGATAATCGCTGGGGTAAAAGCGGGCGAGAACCTCGATGCTTCTCCTGTTGTAGAGGCGGAAGCCCGAGGTGCCGTCCGTGATGGTGAGCCCCAGGAGCAGGCGGAAAAGGTGGCGGAAAATATTTATGCCGATCCGCCGCTGCCACGACGTGCGGAAGGAGCGGACATCCAAAAAGCGCGAGCCGATGACCATATCGCTGCCGGTGGCGGCCATGGCGGCTGCCAGCTTGCTCACTTCGCGCGGCAGGTGCTGGCCGTCGCCGTCGATCTGCACCATATAATCGTAGCCGCGGTCGCGGGCGTACTTGAAGCCGGTCTGGACGGCGCCGCCGATGCCGAGATTGCAGGGCAGATCGACGACCTGCACGCCGGCGGCCTGCCGCGCCCTCTTGGCGGTCGCGTCGACCGAGCAGTCGTTGACGACGAGGATATCGGCGTCAGGCAGGTGGGTGCGGATATCGCCGATGACCCCGAGGATATTATCCTGTTCGTTAAACGCCGGGATGACAATCAGCGTTTTGCCGTTTTCCATACGTTATCAACCTCGTGTTTTTTGCCAGAAGAATGAGCCGTTCGGCGCCGTAGGCGGCGACGATGGCGATGAAGGGGATGGCCGGCAGACGGTAGCGGTACATCCAGTCCATGAACAGCAGCGTACAGAAGATAAACACAGCCAGCGTGATAAGCCACAGGGGCGCGGCCTTCGCAAACCGGCGGTCGGCGACGGCAGCTACCGTACCCACGGCGAAGAGGGCCGCCGGCAAGATATTGACAACGAACATATAAGCGCCGCTGAGGGAACCGAAATCGGTTTTCCACACCCAGTGGCCGAGGAAGGCGACCGCTCGCTTGAGGTAAAGGGTGGAGACATAGTCCCAGTTGTTGACGATGAAACTAAGCACCGGGCTGTTGGCCACAGTCACGGTCAGATCGGGGAGAAACTTGAGGTCGCGGGGATGGGCGTAGTCGTAGATAAAGCCTCTGGCGTATACGGTATAGAGGACTTTAAGGACATTATACCGGAAGGAAGCAAAAAAGGGGTCGAGGGCGCCGCTCCAGTAGAGGTACGCGCCGCCGGCGACGAGGACCGCGGCCGCGCCGCCCAGGGGCAGCCGGTACCGGGCCAGGAAGGCGGCCGCCGCCGGGCGGGGCAGCCGGAAAATGATGTACGGGATAAGGACGGCGACGATCGGGATGCCGGTGGGCCGGAAGATGAACAGATAGCCGGCGGCGGCAAGGAAGAGGAGTCGGTGGCTGCGCCGGCCGGTCTCCAGCGCCAGCAGCATGCTGTAAACGGTCAGCAGCAACAGGCTGAGGAAAAAGCTGTCGGACAGCAGGTACGAGGCCCACATCGTGACGTCCCAGGCGCCGATATAAAAAATGGAAGCGATGATGGCGGTAGTCTTGGTGAACAGCAGCCGGGCGATCTTATAGACAAGGACGACGCCCAGACCGGCGACCACCCCCTGGATGACAATGATGGTGGCCGGGTCGCGGAATACGGCGAGCAGGAAGCTTAAGAGGATGTTGTAGCCGAAGTAGAGCGTGTCGTCGATATCGAGGCCGTTCTGCAGATTAGCGAGCAGGTTATTGGCGTAATTCAGGTACCAGGTGGTGTCGTCGCATTTGGGGATGCCGCGGCCGGAGGAGAGCAGCCAGAAAATATAGTCGAGGATTCTGGCGGTCGCCGCGACTACGAGGGGAACGAGCCACACGACGTCACGGTCTTTGTACTTGTCATACAGGCCCCTCATCAGGCCCTTGGGGTGGTCCAAAATATTTCAACTCCCGGTCAAAACGTGGGGGAGCTTGCCTTAAAGGCGCAACTCTCCTTATATTTTGCACCCGATGGCGCTTTAAGGCAACTTTTTTTTATCTTTAGAGCAATAATACACCCTTGCGCAGCACCATAACAGCCGGATCATGGCTTCATCACGGACAGCTCCCAAAGATAGAGCGAAGCGACCGACCCGTACGGGGAATACCGCCGGCGATAATAATCGAACTTCTTCTTCGGCAGCGCTTTCAAACCATACAGGTTCATCATACCCCTGCGGATTGCCAGATCGCCGTAGCTCACCACATCCGGCCGTCCGAGGGAAAACAGCAGCAGCATCTCCGCCGTCCAGACGCCGATTCCGTCGAGAGCGACCAGTTTTTTTATTACCGCGTCGTCGGGCAGAGACGCAAGTTCGTCCAGATCGAGCTCGCCCGACAGAACCTTCGCGGCCATGCTCTTGATATAACAAGCCTTTTTCGTCGTCATCCCGCATCTCTGGATCTGTTCCTCATCGCACACGGCAATCTGCTCGGCGGTGATGTCGCCGAGCAGATTGCCCAGGCGTTCCAGCACGGTATCGGCCGCCTTGCTGGAAATCTGCTGGCTGATGATGCTGTCCACCATCGCCGTAAAAACATCCGGCTTGGTTGCGCGCTCGATAAAACCGATGCGCTCGATCGCCGCCCCCAGCTTCTTGTCTTTCTTACGCAGATAATCGATTTCTTTTTGACCATACGCAAAGAAAGGCATCGCATTTACCTCGCAGCTTTATTGGCTTCATAAACGGTCTGCATCCAGTATAACAAACAATAAAGCATTAGTACAAAGGGAACTAGCGGAAAGAAGCCCGCGTGCAATTCACGCGGGCTTCTTCATCGCCGGTGCCGTTTCCCTGCCTAGCCCTCGAACCTCAGCGCCTTCTTCGGGCACACCGCCGTGCAGCGGTCGCACTTCAGGCAGTCGCCGTCCGTGAACGCCCCCGTCTCCTTGCCACTCTGCGGCTGAAGCTGCAGCGGACAAGCCTTCGTGCATAATCCGCAGCTTACGCAGCTCGGCGCCACCTTCAGCGGCATCGCCCCGCGGCTAAGCCACGACGCCAGCGTCCCCATCGGGCAGAACGCGCACCACGTCCGCTGGTGATAAATTACACCGAGAATAACGCCCACCACCGTCGTCACGAAGATCAGGTTGATGAACACCATCCCCATCGCCGCCAAATCGCCCCAGGCGAAATAAGTCTGCACGGAAAACACCGTCATGATGAACGCCAGCATGAAAATCCGCAGACCCTTGCTGCGGAAGAAGGGAGGGATGGGCCGCTTAGGCGAGAAGCGGGCCAGCACGTTGTCGTAAAAACTGCCGCGCGGGCACCAATTGCCGCACCAGAAGCGGCCCCTGAAGGGGGCGATAACCACCGGCGCCAGCATGCAAACCAGCGCGATCACGCCGATCGCCGGATAAACGAAACCGATCGCCAGAAAGGCGAGCAAAATCCAGAAAAGATACGGCTGCAGTTTGTTGCGCATTCTATCCCAACCTCCTTACCCTACCCCCTGGGGGAGGGGGTCTAAGAACATTATAACACACCCGGCCGGTTTTGCAAGCGCAAAAAGACCGGGTGTGAAAGGCTGTCAACGCGTACCACAGGCCGTTCAGACCCCCGGATGCTAGGCCGCTACTCCGTTACCTTCACCGTTTGGCCCAGCGAATGGATATACGCGTCCCGCAGCGTCATATCCGGCGTAAAGGTGATGGTGGCGCTGTGCACGAATTCGCCGCCCCGGTGGTAACGCAGATCGTAGATATTCACCTTGCCCTCGTCCTCGGCCGATTCTTCAAAGTAAATAAAAGGCGTGAAGGTCGTGAAAAACTCGCCCAGCGACGTCTTGCTCGCCTGCTCGGCCAGCGGCGACAGCTCCTGACGCGGCAGATCGGCCTTGATGCTCAGCAGCGGGAAAAGCGCTCCCAGGCGGCCGTTAATGTGGCGGCGGTCGGTCTCCACCACGAAGTCCCAGTAAAACAGCCGGCTGAGGCACGGCATCACCCAGATGCGGGTCGGCAGCTCGCCGGCGAACCTGTTCGCCAGCCAGGCGTAAGCCCGTTTGCGCAGACAGTACCTGGCGAAAATATACAAGCCCAGCGTCGCGAAACTCAGGTACGACACCTGCTCGACCGGCAGACGGGTTGCGTACACCGCCAGCAGCAGCACCGTCAGAATGGGGTCGAACACATTCAGCAGGGGATAACTTTTCCGCTCCCGGCGAAAAGGCCATAATATTGCCGTCCCGTGGGAGTTAAAATAATCTAAGACAGTATGCGACAGGCCGCCGGCGAAAGCCCACAGCAAAATCTGCCCGATATCGGCCTGCGGCATGAACAGCTTCAACGCGACGGCGATCGCCGCCGCCCACAGGGCGACACCCGGGATCGAATGGGAAAACGCCCGGTGCTGTCTCAAGTAGGAAATATTGCCCCTTACCTGGGTCACGATATCGAAATCGGGAGCCTGGGCGCCGAGTACGGCGGCGATATATATCGGGTCGCCGAGCGCTGGCTGGTGTCCGGACAGTCCGGCTACCGCCACGCCGACGAGCGCGTGCGATAATGAGTCCATTTGCGGCACCTCCTCCTCTTTGTATCACAGCTAAAAAGTATAACACGGCTTTCCCCTCAGGTCTATGGCATAATACTGGAAAGGAGGCGAGGGAGATGGCGACGGAAAAGCAGCGCGACGATCGGCGGGACAAGGAAGAAGCCAGGCACGTCGGCGGCGTCAGCGACAGTCTCGGCGGCGTCGATCCCGAAATCGACGAAACCCTCATGCGCCTGTCGGGCGGCCCCTGACCGCCGTCCGGTTGACGCTGGCGGACGGTTGTAATATGATAAGAACTAAGTAGAAGACCTTATATTATAGTAAGGTCTTCGTCCTTTATCCGGGAACAAGGCTTTGACAGGAGGGGAGAACAAAACCCGTGAAAGAACTCTACCGCAGCCTCGACCCCCACTTCTCCCAGACGCTCGTCGACATCGTCGCCGCCGAGCTCAACAAAAACGTCAACATCTGCGACCACAAAGGCGTAATCATCGCCTCCTTCAGCAAAGAGCGGATCTCCCAGGTCCACGAATGCGCGGCCAACATGCTCGCCTCCGGCAGCGTATACGAATTCTCCGTCACCGACGAGGACTGCTCCCGCTTCAAAGGCGTCCGCAAAGGCTTCAACGTCCCCATCATCTTCGACGGCCGCTGCGCCGGCGTCATCGGCGTCACCGGCGAGCCCGAGGCCGCCGCCCCATATGCCCGGCTGGCCGCCCGGTTTGTCCAGGCCGCTCTCGAATCCAGCGCCCGGCAGGAAAAACTCGTCCGTGCCCTCCAGGAAAAAGAAGAACTGCAGACCATCTTCCTCAACAAAATAATCGCCGTCCAGGAAGAAGAACGCCGCAAAATATCCCGCGAGCTCCACGACGAAACCAGCCAGGCCCTAACCTCCATCATCGTCGGCCTGCGCGTCCTCTCCGAGCAGATGGGCGGGGAGGAGGAGCGCTCCAGGGTCCTCGCCATGCGCGACCTCGCCGCCAAAACCCTCGAAGACGTCCACCGCCTCGCGGTCGAACTCCGTCCCGTCCTCCTCGACGACCTCGGCCTCGTCGCCGCGGCCCACAAATACATCGAAAGCTATTCCCATCAGTACGGCCTGCCCGTCGACATCGACTTCGCCGGCCTCTCGCGCGAACGCTTCCGGCCCGAAGTCGAAATCGCCCTCTACCGCATCCTCCAGGAAGCGCTCACCAACATCGTCAAACACGCCCTCGCCAGCCAGGTGCGGGTCTCGCTCAAAAAAGTGCGCAGCCGGCTCCGCCTCAGCGTTACCGACAACGGCATCGGCTTCGAAATCGCCGCCCTGCAGACCGCCGCTGCCGGCACCTGCCTCGGCATCCACGGTATGCGCGAGCGCGTCGCCATCCTCGACGGCGCCTTCTCCGTCCAGTCAGCCCCCGGCGCGGGGACGACGATCACCGCCGAAGTTCCCCTCAAAGCCAAGCATAACCACGGCCGCCCATAAGCCCCCATCTGCGGCGTTGCTCCTCAGAGCGCTTGCTAGCGTACGTGCGAGTACGCGTCGCGGCGCGCTCTTCCGGTGCGCCTTGCATCTGGGGACTTCTGAGCGGCCTAAGCCTTAAACGATGCTGCGCGAATTGCAAACAACAAGCCCCCGGACCTAAGTCCGGGGGCTTGCGGCATCTTATTCTTAATGGAAGTGGAACTCGTCCTTCGGCTTTTTCGGCTCATCCTTTTTGCCGGCCTTATAAGCCTTGTCGAGCAGTTGCACCGTGTGGAAAACCTGCTCATTGCGGCCGCTCTGCACCAGGCCGTCGGTGATATGCATCCGGCACATCCCGCAGCCGGTGGCCACCGTATCGGCGCCTGTCGACGCGATATCGGCCACCTTGCGGTCGTTGATCGTCCGGGCCACATCATAGTGCGCCAGGCTGAACGACCCCCCCGCGCCGCAGCAGCGGGCCGGTTCCTTCATCTCCACGAACTTCACGCCCGGGATGGCCTTCAACACCTCGCGCGGCTGGGCCGTCACCGCGATGCCGCGCGCCATGTGGCACGGGTCGTGCATCGTCACCGTCGCGTTCACCTCGCCGAGATTGTCGCGGCGGAACTTCACCACATCCACCAGGAACTGGCTGATCTCGTACGTCTTGGCGGCCAGCTTCTCCGCCCGCGCCTTCATATCCGGGTCGTCGGCGAACATATCGGGATAATCCTTCTTCCACGCCATCGTGCACGAACCGCAGGCCGCCACGATATAATCGGGGTTGTAGCGCTCGAACGTCTCGATATTGTGCTTCGCGAACACCTTCGCCAGCTCGATGTCGCCCGAGATATGCACCGGCACCGCGCAGCAGTGCTGCATAGGCGGCAGCGTAACCTCCACGTCGTTCTCCTTCAGAACGTTCATCACCGCCTGGCCGACGTCGGTATAAATATAATTGATCGTGCAGCCGGTGAAGAAAGCCACCCTGAATTTCGGGTTATCGACCTTCACCACCTCCGGGTACTGGCTGCGGAGCGGGGTGGAGGCGAACGGCGCCATAACCCGCTTGCGGTCCAGGCCGGGCATCGGGAACCGGGCCACCGTCGCCATGCGGCCGGGCAGCTTCTTAAACGCCAGCGACCCGAACATACCGGCCATCCGCAGGCCCAGATCGAACAGCGGGCGGGCCTTCAGCAGCGCGAACGCCGCCTTCTTGATCGGGTGCAGACCGCGCGCCTTCACGACCGCCTCCCGGCCCTTGATGATCAGCTCGTCGGCCTTCACGCCGCACGGGCACTTTGCCGTACAAGCCTTGCAGCTCACGCACATCGCCATCCGCTGGTCGAAGCCGGCGGTGATATCGCTCTGGCCGTTAATCACCGACTCCATCAGGGCGATCTTGCCGCGGGCCACCGTCGACTCCGTCTTGAACTCCTTATAAATCGGACAGACCTCCATGCAATTGCCGCACTTCATGCAATTGGCGATCGCATCTTCCACTTCGGTCAGCAATTTTTTATCGTCGCTCATCTTATCCACACTCCCCGACAAGTTTTCCCGGATTCAGGATACAGTTGGGGTCGAGGGCTTTCTTGATCGACCGCATCGCCGCCATCCCGGCGGGACCGAACTGGCTCTCCATATACCGCAGCTTGCCCACGCCGATACCGTGTTCGCCGGAAAGCGTGCCGCCCAGCTTGAGGGAAACGGCGAAAATCTCGTCCATCGCCTTATACACCCGGTCCATCTCGGCATCGTCGCGGATATCGCACACAATCGTCGGGTGGAGGTTGCCGTCGCCGGCGTGGCCGAACGTGCCGATCGTCACATTGTAACGGGCGGCGATCTCATTTACGGCGCGGATCATATCCGGCACCTTACTGCGGGGCACCGTCGCGTCCTCGACGAACGTCGTCGGCCGCAGCTTTGCCAGCGCCGGCAGCGCCGCGCGGCGGGCCGCCCAGATCTTGTCGCGTTCGCCCGCGTCCTTGGCCACGCGGATCTCGGCCGCGTTATTAGCCTTCAGCACCTCGACCACCTTCGCGGCTTCCTTCTCCACAACCTCGGGGATGCCGTCCACCTCGATCAGCAGCACCGCCTCGGCCGTTGTCGGCAGGCCGACCTTCGAGAAATCCTCCACCGTGCGGATGGTGGCGTTATCCATAATCTCCAGCGTCGCCGGGATGATCTTCGCCGCGATAATCGCCGAGATAGCCTGGCCGGCGTCGTCCAGATTGCCGAACGTCGCCAGCATCGCCTTGCGCGCCTCGGGCGCCGGCATCAGCTTGACCGTTATCTTCGTGATGACCCCCAGCGTCCCCTCCGAACCGGTGAACAGCTTCGTCATATCGTAGCCGGCCACATCCTTGACCGTCTTGCCGCCGGTGTTCAGGATCCGGCCGTCGGCCAGCACCACTTCCAGGCCCATGATATAATGCTTCGAAACACCGTACTTCAGGCCGCGCAGGCCCCCGGCGTTCTCCGACACCGTCCCGCCCATCGTTGCCGTCGCCACCGTACCGGGATCGGGAGGATAAATCAGGCCGAACTCCTCCACCGCCTTATTCAGGTCGGCCACCACCACGCCCGGCTCGGTCACGGCGATCAGGTTCGCGGTATCGATCTCCACGATCTTGTTCATGCGAGTCATCAGCAGCACGATGCCGCCCTTCAGAGGGACGGTGCCGGCGCTCAGATTCGTTCCGGAGCCGCGGGGATACACGGGAACCTTGGCGTCGTTGGCCGCCGCCAGAACCTTCGCCACCTCGTCGGCCGTTCCCGGCATAACCACTGCGTCCGGCATATGCGAGAAACCCGGTGTGGCGTCATAAGAATAACACAACAGGTCTTCCTGGTTTGTCAGGACATGCTCCGTCCCGACGATCCGCTTAAGAGAATCCATCAAGCCACTCTGCATTTTCTCCCTGCTCCTTTACGCAAATTTATGAGAAAAATAAGACACCTTTTCATATTAATTGTCCTGGTTGTCAGACCAGATGTAAATCAGGCATATCCAGTAAAATTCCGTAGGGATAACCTGCAAATATCGATAAGCGAAAATCCTACACCTTGAGAAACTAATCACATATTAATCAGCTTATACTGCACCGCATAATTCACCAGCTCCGACTTCCGGTGCACATTAAGCTTATGCATGATCCGCGAGCGGTACGTGTCGATCGTCTTGGTGCTCAGCGACAGCGCGGCGCCGATCTCGCTGTTCGTATACCCCTGGGCCAGAAAACGCAGCACCTCGCGTTCGCGGCTTGAGAGCAGCACATACGGGTCGCGGCGGTCGGGCCCCTCCTCGGGGGTGCGCAACAGACTGTCGAGCAACTTCTCCGATAGCGACTCGTTAAGATACTTCTTGCCGGCGTGAACCTTCACGATCCCTTCCATCAACTCGGTATCGGCCGACTTCTTCAGCATATAGCCGTCCGCGCCCGCGCGCATTACCTCCTTGATATACGCCTCGTCGTCGTACATCGTCAGCACCAGCACGCGGCAGGGCAAGCCGCGGTAGCGGATCTCCTTGATGCACTCCGCGCCGCTCATCCCCGGCATCGACAAATCGAGAATCAGCACATCGGGGCGCAGATCCTCCAGCAGCTTCAGCGCCTCCAGGCCGTTGGCCGCCTCGCCCACCACCTCGAACTGCGGCGAATAATTCAGCATCGCCTTCAGGCCCGAGCGCAGCACCGCATGGTCGTCGGCGATCACAATACGGATCTTTTCCATCAGCGTCCTCCTTGTGGTCGGACAAAATTACTCTTTCAATTTACCACAACTCCTCCCGATAGTAAACGCTTGCTAGCCTCCCTCCCAAGGTGTAAAATCAAAATAACATTATCTGTAAATACAGCCATAATCTCCGGAAACGCTCACTTCCTAATAATAAGGGAGGCTCCGCCGACCGATGCTCACCCGCCGCCAGTTCCTCAAAAAATGCGCCTTTGCCCTCGCCGCCTCGTATGGCGCCGCCTGCCTCCTGCCGGCGCGGGCCGCCGCCGGCGCCGCCGTCCCCGTCCCCGTCTACCACCGGGTGGGGGAGGGGAGCGACGACCTCACCATCGCCGGCGGACGCTTCGCCGACGACCTCCGCTTCCTCGCCGACAACGGCTACCTCACCCTCACCGTCGGGCAGCTCAAAGCACACCTCCTCACCGGCCGGCCGCTCCCCGAAAACGCCGTCTTCCTCACATTCGACGACGGCTACCTCGACAACTACGCCGCCGCCTTCCCGCTCCTCGTCTCCTACGGCATGACCGCCAGCTTCTTCGTCATCACCGGCCGGCTGGGCCAGCCCGGCCGCATGACCGCCTCGCAAATCATGGAAATGTCCGCCGCCGGCATGTACATCGGCTCCCATACCGTCAGCCACCGGCCGCTCGCCACCCTCGCCAAATGGGAAAACACCCTCGAAATGCAGCAATCCAAAGCCTGTCTCGAAGACCTGCTCGGCAAAGAAGTCGGCGTCATCGCCTACCCCTACGGCAGCTACAACAGCGACACCCTCGCCGCCGCCCGGGAGGCCGGCTACTGGGCGGGCTTCACCGTCAGGCGCGGCTGGACCGACACCGCCGGCGACCCCCTGGCCATGAACCGCCTCCCCGTATTCCGCAACGGGCGGCGGCTCGCCGCCTACCTCAACTGACAAAACACCCTACGGAGAGGACACAACCATGGCCGCCAAACTCAAAACCGTCATATCCGCCTCCCGCCGCACCGACCTGCCGCGCTTCCACTACCGCTGGCTCCAGGATGCTCTCCGCGCCGGCGAAGCCGTCGTCGCCAACCCGCGCTTTCCCGAGACCGCCTACCGCGTCGACCTTCGCCCGCACAATATCCACACCATCGTCCTCTGGAGCAAAGACTTCGCCAACGTTCTCGCCGACCCCGGCCTGCTTACCGGCCACAACCTCTACTTCCACTACACCATCAACAACTACTCGCCCCGTCTCGAGCCCGGCGTGCCGCCCTACGCCGCCTCCCTCAGGACCCTCGAAGGCCTCCTCGCCCGCCACCGCCCCGAACAGTTCACCATCCGCTTCGACCCCGTCATAATCTCCACCGGCGGCGAGCTTCAGCCCACTCCCGGCAAACCCGGCCGCGCGCGCCTCGCCGCCTTCGAAACCCTCTGCCGCGACCTCGCCGCCCTCGGCATGCGCGGCTGCCGCCTCACCACCTCCTACATAGCCCTCTACCCCCACGTCAAAAAGCACCTCGCCGCCGCCGGCGGCCTCGGCCTCGTCCCCCTCGCCGGCGACACCCTTGCCCTCTTCTTCGCCCGCCTCGCCGAAACCGCCGCCGCCCACGGCCTCACCCTCCACTCCTGCGCCTCGCCCCTCCTCGCCGCCGTCCCCGGCCTCGCCCCCGGCCGCTGCATCGACGGCGTCCTCCTCGCCGCCCTCGCCGGCGAAAAAGCCTCCCTCGCCAGCGACAGCGGCCAACGCGCCGCCTGCGGCTGCACCAAAAGCGTCGACATCGGCGGGTATGGGCAATCGTGCGGTTTCAACTGTCTCTACTGCTACGGCCGGCGATAAAGCCCTGTCTGAGCATGAATACAGGAGCACATAAATATAAAGGAATAACCCCCGTAGCAGCGAAAAGGGGTAAAGTATTTCATTTAACGCAGCTTATCACTAATAACTTTCACAAAACGGAAGGCGATGTTATTGGGAAAGAGGTTTGCCGTAACCGAGCATGTCGAACAATGGTACAGCGGAAAGAACAAACATAAAATAGGGTTGACCTGTGCGCTCACCGCCTGCTGCCTGTTCGGCCTGAGCCTCATCTTCACCAAGACCGGCGTCAGCGGCGTCTCCGTGCCGACACTCATAAGCTGGCGGTTTCTGATCGCCTGCACGGCGATGACCATATTAATATTTACAGGCATATTCAAAGTCAACTTCTGCGGCAAGCCCCTCAGGGGCCTGCTGGAAATCGCCATCTTCGGGCCGGTGATTTATTTCCTCGCCGAGGGACGCGGCCTCCAACTGACCACCGCCTCTGAGGGCGCGGCCATCCTGGCCACCGGGCCGATCGTCATCATGGTGCTTTCCGGACTGATACTGAAAGAAACCCCCACCCCCAGGCAAGCGGCGTCAGTCGTCGTCGCCGTGGCCGGGGTCATCGTCATCATCGTCGCCAAAGGGCTGAGCGCCGAATTCATCCCCGCCGGATACCTGTTCATGTTTCTGGCCATTCTGGCTGACGCAATGTGCGTCATCCTCACCCGGAAACACCTTATCTACTCGCCTCTAGAACGCGTCTACGGCATGGCTGTCATGGGAGCGGCCGTGTTCACGCCGCTGGCGCTCTACGAACATATCGCCGCCGGCACACTACGGGAATACCTCCTCTTACCGCTTACCGACAGTGGCTTCCTCACCGCCGTCCTCTACCTCGGGCTTGTTTCCTCGGTCACCGGCTTTACCCTTTACGCCGTTGGCATCCGGTACCTCGGGCCCAACAAAATGGCATCCCTTTCGGGGATCACCACAATCGTAACCGTATTAGCAGGCGTCGTCATCCTCAAAGAAACCATTACCTTCCTCCAGGGGCTCGGAACCCTGCTGGTCTTGCTGGGCGCCTACTACGCCAACACCAGCTCCGCCAGAACGGCCGGCGGCGGCAAAATAACCGGCTGAGCCGTCCGAACATGCGGCAAAAACAAGCGGGGCTCAAGCATAAACGACCGGTCCCCGGTTGCATCCCCGGCAGCAAAATGCCCTTTCGGCGACCGCCATATAAATAAGGAAGCCCTGCTCAAATGCGCCCGTTCTCCGGGGCAGGACGGCACACGTGCCGGTGCGCCATCGGGAGACCTATGCTTTTTATCCGTGTGCGGCGGTTTTTTTTGTTACAGTTCTGTGGACAGACCGCCGCAGATAGCCTAAAATAATGTATAGTGATGTGTTCCCCATTTCCACCGCGTTCCGGGAGGCATGAGAGAAGACGCGCGACGGGCGGCCTCCCCCGCAGGACAATGCGCGCACCAGTTATCACCAATTTTAGAAGGGGGTTTGTTCATGCGTTCGTTCCGTAAATCCGGTATCCTCACCCTCATCCTCTCCGGCGTCGTCATCCTCTCCCTCGTGCTGGCAGGCTGCGGCGGCGGTAAATCCGAACCCCAAAAAGCGGCCGGCCCCGTAAAATGGGTCGCCAACTCCGTCTGGCCGCCGAACAACCATCAGACCCAGGGTCTCGAAGAATTCGCCAAAAAAGCCAAAGACGCCACCAAAGGCAAAATCGAAATCACCGTCCAGGCCGGCGGCGCCCTCGGCTACAAAGGCCCCGAGCTCCTCAAAATCGTCCGCGACGGCCTCGTACCCGTCTCCGACATGCTCGTAAGCGGCGTTGCCGGCGACGAGCCGCTCTTCAACGTCGTCACCCTGCCGTTCCTCATCCAGAGCTTCGAAGAAGGCAAAATCCTCAACGACATCGCCCGCCCGCACTTCGACAAAGTGGCTGAAGCCAAATGGGGCCAGAAAATCCTCTACATAGCCCCCTGGCCCGCGGCCGGCATCTGGTCCAAGAAAGAAGTCAAATCCGTCGCCGACATGAAAGGCCTCAAAACCCGCACCTACGACAAAAACGGCGGCCTCGTCATCCAAGCCGTCGGCGGCACCCCCTACCCGCTGCCCTTCAGCGAAGTCTACTCCTCCCTCGCCACCGGCGTAATCGACTCCGTCCTCACCTCCACCCCCACCGCCGTCGACGCCAAATTCTGGGAAGTTCTCAAATTCTACTCCCCCCAGAACGTCACAATGGCAACCGACATGGTAACCGTCAACCTCAAAGAATTCAACAAACTCGATAAAGACACCCAAGCTGCCCTCGTCAAACTCGGCAAAGACATGGAAAAAGAGATGTGGGAAAAAGTCGCCAAGCTTGACAAAGACCAGGAAGCCATCTCCAACAAAAACGGCATAACCACCGTCAAACCCAGCAAAGAATTCCTCAACGAACTCTCCAAAGTCACCAAACCCATCCGCGAAGACTGGCTGAAAACGGCTCCCGCCGAAGCCAAGCAAATCGTCGATGAGTTCAACAAAAAAGTCGGTCGTCAGTAACAGGCAGCGAAGAACCGGCGGCTAAGGCCGCCGGTTCTTTCCCCTAAGCGAAAGGAAGTTGACCATGGAATCATTTATCCGCTTCTGTGATCGTCTCTCCCTTTACGGCGGCGTGCTGGCCGGCGTCCTGACGATCGTCGCCCTCCTCCTCGTCTGCGCCGAAATGCTCGTCCGCGGCATGTTCTCCAAAACCCTCTACATCACCGAAGAATACACCGGCTACCTCATGGCCGCCCTCACCTTCCTCGCCCTCGCCTACACCCTCAGAGACAAAAGCCACATCCGCATGGTCTTCCTCCACGAAATCCTCAAAGGCCGCGCCCGCACCCTGCTCGACATCTACGCCTTCGCCGTCGGCTTCCTCTTCTGCGCAGTTCTCACCTACAACTGTCTGGACTTCTTCCTCGACTCGATAAGAACGGGCACCCGCTCGATGCAGATATCCGCCACCCCCCTGGCATACCCCCATTTCTTCATGCCCCTGGGTTCCGCCGTCCTCACGCTGCAGTTCGCCGCCGAATTCTGCCGGTCGCTCATCAGGCTGCGCACCGGCGAAACAGGCGAAGCCGAGTCCAGCACCCTGGGCCGGTGAACATCATGCGGCACACAACAATCATTAGGGGAGGCGAACCCATATGGACGTATTGACAATATCCTTCATCCTCCTGGCCTGTCTGGCCTTTTTTCTCGGCACCACCGTCTGGATCGGCATATCCCTCTTCCTCGTAGGCGCCATCGGCTTCTTCTTCTTCACCGGCGTCGACCCCATGGCCGTCATGGCCAACATCGTCTGGAACGGCACCAGCGGCTCCACCATGATCGCCCTGCCGCTGTTCATCTTCATGGGCGAACTACTCTTCAAAAGCAAAATCTCCGAAAACCTCTTCAAGGGACTTTCCCCGTGGATGGACAGTCTACCCGGACGCCTGCTCCACGTAAACATCTGCGCCTGCACCCTCTTCGCCGCCGTCAGCGGCTCCTCGGCCGCCACCACCGCCACCGTCGGCAAAATCACCCTCCCCGAACTATTAAAGCGCAACTACGACCGCGGCCTCTGCCTCGGCTCGCTGGCCGGCGCCGGCACCCTCGGCTTCCTCATTCCCCCCAGCATGGTCATGCTCGTCTACGGCATCGTCGCCGACGTCAGCATCGGCAAACTCTTCATCGCCGGCGTCATCCCCGGCGTCATCCTCGCCGCCGGCTTCAGCGGCTATGTCGTCATCCGCTGCCTCATAAACCCCGAGCTCGCGCCCCGCAGCGACCTCGCCTACACCTGGAATGACCGCCTCAAATCCCTCCCCCTGCTGCTGCCCGTCATCTTCCTCATCGTCATGGTCCTCGGCAGCATCTACCTCGGCTGGGCCACCCCCACCGAAGCGGCCGCCGTCGGCGTCATCGGCGCCATCTTCTTCGCCTTCGTCTCCCGCAGCATGAACCGGGAAATCTTCACATCCGCCCTCATGGGCTCGGTCAAAACCTCCTGCATGATCATGTGGATCGTCGCCGGCGCCTCCTTCCTATCCGTCGCCGTCGGCTACCTCGGCATCCCCGCCGCCATCACCAAATACATCGCCGCCCTCGGCGTCTCCCCCTACGTGCTCATCTCCATCCTCTCCGTCATGTACCTCATCATGGGCTGCCTCCTCGACGGCTTCTCCATGATCGTCATGAGCCTGCCCATCACCGCCCCGCTCATCAAGGCCGCCGGCTTCGACCCCGTCTGGTTCGGCATCTACCTCGTCATCATGATCGAGCTCGCCCAGATCACCCCGCCCGTCGGCTTCAACCTCTTCGTCATCAACGGCCTCGTCGGCGACGACCTCTTCAAAATCGCCCGCTACGCCATGCCGTCCTTCCTCATCATGCTCATCATGACCGCCCTCATCACCATCTACCCCGAAATCGTCCTCTACATGCCAAAATTAATGATCAAATAACCTACGCAATCCGCACGGCATTCCAAGACCGGATCGCGCATCCGGTCTTTTCCCGTTAAGCCGGAAAACAAAACCCGCCCGACAAAGGCGGCAGGAGGGAGGCCAACCCGATGGCGGAAATCAGCCAGCTTGGCCAAAGCCAATACTTCGAATGGGGCAGCATCCTCTGGTTCGTCGAGCCGAGCAACCTCGACATCGAAAGAATGAGCGTAGGCCTCATCACCTTCTACCCCCGCACCACCCAGGACGAGCACCTCCACTCCGGCGACGAACAGGTCATATATGTCGTTTCCGGCACAGGCACCCAGATCATCGACGGCCAGGCCTACCGCCTCCGGCCGGGCGACATCAGGCACATCCACCCCTACACCCGCCACAAAGTCATCAACGACGCCGACACAGAACTCAAACTCATCATCGTCTACACCCCCTCCAAATTCCAGCGCCTCCTCGCCCAGCCCCCGTCACCAGACCGGGCGGCCGGCGAAGCCGACATCCGCGCCCTCCTCGACCTCGACGTCATCCGCGGCCTGCTCAACAAACTCTCCGAAGCCATCGGCCTCAGCCTCACCATCATCGACACCGCCGGCGAAACCGTCGTCAAAGCCGACAACTACCCCCGCTTCTGCGCCCTCCTCGACACCGCCAGCGGCGGGCGCCACTGCGGCGGCTACGTCGAAAAAGTCATCGGCGACATCGGCCGCACCCACCGTCCGCACCTCTTCCAATGCTGCAACGACGTCGCCAGCATCATCATCCCCATCTTCGACAGCGCCACCGTCATCGGCTACATCCGCTGCGGCCAGGTCTACCTCAGTAAACCCGACCCTGACGAGCTACAGCGCACCATCGAAGACTTGGCCGCGCGCTACCGCATCCTCGTCGGCGACCTCCTCGCAGGCTCCACCGCCATCCGCATCGAGCCCAAAAGCCGCCTCTACGCCGCCGCCGAAGCCACCTTCGCCATCGCCAGCCTCGTCACCGAAATGTCCGCCGCCGCCCTGCGCCAAAAAGAGCTCGACAACAGCCGCCTCTCCCTCGTCAAGGAGCAGATCGCCTCCGCCAGGCTGGAACAGGCCTTGCGCGAAGCCGACTTCAAACTCCTCCAGTCGCAGATAAACCCCCACTTCCTCTTCAACACCCTCAACACCATCGCCCAGATGGCCTACATCGACGGCGCCGAAAAAGTCGCCAACCTCGTCTGGAGCCTCTCCGACCTCCTGCGCTTCACCTTGCGGAAAACCGAAGAACTCATCCCCCTGCGCGAAGAACTCAAAATGCTCGACAACTACCTCCACATCCAGCAATCCCGCTTCGGCAGCCGACTCAAGGTCGCCTTCGACCTCCAGCCCGGCCTCGACGAAACCCTCATCCCCTGCATGCTCCTGCAGCCTCTCATCGAAAACGCCATCGTCCACGGCTTCGAACTCAGCGGCGGCGAAGGCGCCATAACAATCACCGTCCGCCGCAGAAGCGACAGCCTCCTCTGCCGCGTCACCGACAACGGGCTGGGCTTCGACCCTCAGGCCGTACCTCCCGCCGGCAAAGGCGGCGGCATCGGCCTCGGCAGCGTCAAAAACCGGCTGCAATACTACTTCAAAGACCAGTTCAGCTTTGCCATCGACAGCGCAAAAGGCCGGGGAACCACCGTCGAACTCACCTTCCCGGCGATAGGCGGTAACAAAAATGCGGGACATTAAAATCCTCGTCGCCGACGACGAAATCACCGTCCGCACCTTCATAAAAAAAGTCATAGCCAAAGAACGGCTCCCCGTCGCCCTCTGCCTGGAGGCCGACAACGGCCTCGACGCCGTCCGCCTCGCTCAAGAGCACCGCCCCGACCTCACATTCCTCGACATCCGCATGCCAGGCTGCGACGGCCTCAAGGCCGCCGAACGCATCCTCGCCGACAGCCCCGGCGCCAACATCGTCATCGTCTCCGCCTACAACGAATTCGACTACGCCCGCACCGCCCTCCGCGCCGGCGTCGCCGACTACCTATTGAAACCGGTGCGTCCCGCCGAAGTCGCCGCCCTCATCGCCAAAACAGCGGCGGCCCCCGCTCCCGACATCCCCGACCGCAAACCGCCGCTCGTCGCCAAAGTCGAACAATACATCCGCGACAACCTCGACGGCTCCATCAAACTCCAGGACATCGCCAAAACCGTCTACATCAGCCAGTTCCACCTCAGCCGCACCTTCAAACAACTCACCGGCCGGTCCGTCGTCGACTTCGTCCAGGACCTGCGCCTCGCCAAAGCAGAGGAAATGCTTGCCGCCACCGACCTGACCGTCACCGAAATCGCCGGCCGCGTCGGCTTCAAAGACGCCGCCTACTTCACCACCTGCTTCAAAAACCGGCATGGGATATCCCCGCTCCAGTACCGCAAAAATTCAGGCCGCCGATAAGGCCCCATCTGCTCTGCCAACAACTCCCGTAAACTTGCAGCAGGATTTTCCAAATTTTCCACAAATAATTGAAATAAATTTCGGGCGAATTCCGGTAAGATTGAACCAAAACCTAAACAAGGGAGAGGATAACATGCGCAGTGACATCGTCAAAAAAGGCTCCACCCGGGCCGCCCACCGCTCGCTTTTCTACGCCATGGGATACACAGCCGAAGACCTCAAAAAACCCCTCATCGGCATCTGCAACTCCTTCAACGAAATCATCCCCGGCCACTTCCACCTCCGCGACATCGCCGACGCCGTCAAACTCGGCGTCTCCGCCGCCGGCGGCACCCCGGCCGAATTCCCCGCCATCGGCATCTGCGACGGCATCGCCATGGGCCACGACGGCATGAAATTCCCTCTCGCCAGCCGCGAACTCATCGCCGACTCCATCGAAGCCATGGCCGTAGCCCACGGTTTCGACGGCCTCGTCCTCATTCCCAACTGCGACAAAATCGTCCCCGGCATGCTCATGGCCGCGGCCCGCCTCAACATCCCCGCCGTCGTCGTCAGCGGCGGCCCCATGCTCGCCGGCCGCCACCAGGGCAAAGACATCAGCGTCAGCCAGGCCTTCGAAGCCGCCGGCCTCTTCGAAGCCGGCAAAATCACCGCCGCCGAACTCGACAGCCTCGAAAAGGACGCCTGCCCCGGCTGCGGCTCCTGCGCCGGCCTCTTCACCGCCAACACAATGAACTGCCTCACCGAAGCCCTCGGCATGGGCCTGCCCGGCAACGGCACCATCCCCGCCGCCTACTTCGGCGCCCGCCGCGCCCTTGCCAAAAAAGCCGGCGAAGCCGTCATGGCCCTCATCGCCAAAGACATCAAACCGCGCGACATCATGACCATGAAAGCCTTCGAAAACGCCGTCGCCGTCGACATGGGCATCGGCGGCTCCTCCAACACCGTCCTTCACCTGCCCGCCATCGCCTACGACGCCGGCCTCGAGCTCCCCCTCAGCCTCTTTGACGCCATCAGCGCCAAAACCCCCTACATCACCAAGCTCAGCCCCGGCGGCAGCCACCACCTCCAGGACCTCAACGAAGCCGGCGGCATCAGCGCCGTCATGAAAGAACTCGCCAAACTGGGCCTCATCCACACCGACGCCCTCACCGTCGACGGCGCCGTCGCCCAACGGATCAAAAATGCCGCCATTGCCCGGCCCGAAGTCATCCACAACGTCGACGACCCCTACCGCAAAACCGGCGGCATAGCCATCCTCAAAGGCAACCTCGCCCCCGAAGGCGCCGTCGTCAAAGAAAGCGCCGTTGCCGACGACATGCTCGTCTTCAAAGGCATCGCCCGCGTCTTCGACTCCGAAGACGCCGCCATCGCCGCCATCCTCGCCAAAAAAATCAAAGATGGCGACGTCGTCGTCATCCGCTACGAAGGACCCCAGGGCGGCCCCGGCATGAAAGAAATGCTCAACCCCACCGCCGTCATCGCCGGCATGGGCCTCAAAGTCGCCCTCCTCACCGACGGCCGCTTCAGCGGCGCCACCCGCGGCGCCTGCGTCGGCCACGTCTCCCCCGAAGCCATGAGCGGCGGCCCCATCGCCCTCGTCCGCGACGGCGACGTCATCAAACTCGACATCCCCGGCCGCACCCTCAACGTCGAACTCAGCGCCGCCGAACTCGCCAAACGCAAAGCCGCCTGGAAAAAGCCGGCCCCCAAAGTCACCACCGGCTACCTGGCAAGATACGCCGCCATGGTCACGTCCGCCAGCACCGGCGCCGTCCTCAAGGCGCCGAACCAATAAATTCATATTTAAAAAGGAGGCTCCCCTCATGTCAAAAAGTAAGCTTTTCTTCGTCGTCGCCCTGCTGCTCACCGTCACCTTCCTCGTATCCGCCTGTGGCGGCGGCGCCAAACCAGAACCGGCCAAAAACGAGCCGAAAACCATCAAACTGGCCCACGTCGTAAACGAGAAAGACGGCTTCCACATCGCCGCCGTCAAATTCAAAGAACTCGTCGAACAGCGCACCAAAGGCATGGTCAAAGTCGAAATCCACCCCAACGCCTCCCTCGGCGACGAGCGCACCCTCATCGAAGGCATGCAGCTCGGCACCGTCCACATGGGCGTAATCACCAACGGGCCGGTGGCCAACTTCCTGCCCGAACTCGCGGCCTTCGAAATGCCCTTCCTGTTCGCCTCTCCCCAGGAAGCCTACAAAGTCCTCGACGGCGAAGTCGGCCAAAAAGTACTCGCCAAACTCGACGCCATGAACCTCAAAGGTCTGGCCTACGCCGAACGCGGCTTCCGCAACCTCACCAACTCCAAAAAAGCCGTCAAATCGCCTGCCGACATGGCCGGCCTCAAAATCAGGGTCATGGAAAACCCCGTCTACATAGACACCTTCAAAACCCTCGGCGCCAACGCCGTCCCCATGGCCTGGACCGAAGCCCTCACCGCCCTCCAGCAGGGCACCATCGACGGCCAGGAAAACCCCGTCAACGTAATCTACGCCTTCAAACTCAACGAAACCCAGAAATACCTCTCCCTGACCAAACACACCTACGCGCCGGCGTTATTCCTCATGAGCAAAAAAATCTTCGCGACCTTCGACAAAGACACCCAGGCCATCCTCGTCAAGGCCGCCCAGGAAGCCGCCCAGCATGAGCGCAAATGGAACGCCGAGCAGATGGACGGACAACTCAAAGCCCTCAAAGAAAAAGGCATGGAAATAGTCGAGCCCGACAGCAAGGCATTCCAGGCGGCGGTAAAACCGGTCTACGACAAGTATGGCCAGAAATTCGGCACCCTGCTGCAAGACATCGAGAAAGCGAAGAAGTAAGGCGCTACGATGGCCAAACTTGAAACTCTCCTAAAAGCCGCCAGCGACTACATCGACAAAGCGACCGTCTTCCTCGTATTCCTCATCATCTGCGCCATGGTGGCGGTTACGACGCTCCAGGTCATTTGCCGGGTCTTCTTCGCCGCGCTCACCTGGAGCGAGGAACTGTCCCGCTACCTCCTCGTATGGGGCACCTTCTTCGCCGCCACCCTGGCCTACAAGCGGGGCAACCACATCGCCATAACCTTCGTAATCGAAGCCTTCCCCCAAAAGATCCACGCCTTGTTCGTAACCATCTCCTATCTGCTGTCGCTCGTCTTCTTCGCGACCGCCGCCTACTTCGGAGTAGAAATGATCCAGATGCAGGTCTTCCAGATATCCCCTGCCATGTCCATCCCCATGAAATACATCTATTACAGCATCCCGATCAGCATGATAATCATGATGCTCCACGCCCTGGCCGGCATCGCCGGCCGCATCCGGCAAATCGCCGCCAAGGAGGAAGCGGCATGATCACAATGCTATTCGGCACCTTCTTCCTCCTGCTCTTCCTCGGCCTGCCGATCGCCATCGCCATCGGCCTCACCGCGCTCGTCATCCTCGTCACCCAGGACGTATCCCTGCTCGTCCTGCCGCAGCGGATGTTCGCCGGCGCCGACTCCTTCCCCCTTGTCGCCGTGCCCTTCTTCATCCTCGCCGGCGACCTTCTCGCCCAGGGCAAGATATCGGAAAAACTCGTGCAGTTCGCCGATTCCATCCTCGGCTTCCTCAAAGGCGGGCTGTGGGTCGTGGCCGTGCTCGCGTCGATGTTCTTCGCCGCCATCTCCGGTTCAGGCGCCGCGACCACCGCCGCCGTCGGCACCCCGCTCATCCCCGAACTGCGCAAAAAACTCTACGACGTGCCCTCCTCGGCGGCCCTCATCGCCGCCGGCGGCTGCATCGGCGTCGTCATCCCCCCCTCCGTGCCCATGATCCTCTACTGCGTCATCGCCGACCAGTCGGTCGCCAAACTCTTCCTCAACGGCTTCGCGCCCGGCGTCCTCATGGGGCTGGCGCTAATCGCCGTCGCCCTCTACATCGCCAACAAAAGAGACTACGCCAAAGGCTCGCCCTTCTCGTGGAAGAACGTCGGCAAAACCTTCTTCGAAGCCGTCTGGGGACTGCTCACGCCGGTCATAATCCTCGGCGGCATCTTCTCCGGCTACTTCACCCCCTCCGAGGCGGCCGTCATCGCCGTCGACTGGGCGCTCATCGTCGCCATCTTCATCTACCGCGACATGGGCTGGAAGGACATCTACCGCATCTTCTGCCGGTCGGCCATCACCATGTCGGTCGTCATGTTCATCATCGCCATCTCGGCATCGCTCAGCTGGATATTCGCCAACTGGCAGATACCCAAGCTCATCGCCGAAAACATCCTCGCCATGTCCGACAACAGATTCGTCCTGCTGCTGCTCGTCAACATCGTCATCTTCATCGCCGGCTTCTTCATGGAGACAGCCTCGGCGCTCATCCTGCTCACACCGGTATTCCTCCCGCTGATAACCCAGCTCGGAGTCGACCTCATCCACTTCGGTCTGATGATCGTACTCGGCCTGGCGATCGGCATGGTAACACCGCCGGTGGCCATCAACCTCTACGTCGCCAGCACCGTCTCCGGCGTCTCGATCGAAAAGATCAGCCGTTCGGTCATACCCTTCCTCACAGCCTTGCTCCTCGTTTACGCGGCCGTAGTCTACCTGCCGCTCTTCTTCAAAATCATCATCTAACCACCCCCTCCCGAGGCTCCTGCTGACCATCCGGCCGCAGGAGCCTTTCCCTGTCCCATTACAGGAGGTGACAGCCATGAGCCCCGACCCTCGCTGGCGCTACGACGAACAGCGCCACTCGGGCGTCGACTTCTCCTCCCTCGCCGAAGTCGAAGCCTACGACGCCTACATGCAGAAAATGCGCGACAGCGGCGCCGAAGTCGCCAAAATAAAAGCCGCCCTCGGCCTTTCTCCCGACCACGTCATCCTCGACATCGGCTGCGGCACCGGCGAGACCGCCCTCGGCCTCGCCCCCCACTGCGCCCGTGTCCACGCCGTCGACGTTTCCCGGGAAATGATCCACTGCGCCGCCGCCAAAGCCGAAAAGCGCGGTCTCGCCAACATCACCTTCCGCCAGGCCGGCTTTCTCACCTGCGACTACCCGGCCGCCTCCCTCGACGCCGTTATTTCCCAGGTCGCCCTCCACCACCTACCCGACTTCTGGAAACACATCGCCCTCCGGCGCATCCACCGCCTCCTCAAGCCCGGCGGCCGCTTTCTTCTTCAGGACGCCGTCCTCCCGTCCGACACCCCCGACTTCGACAGCTATTTCGCAGGCATAGTCGCCGCCATCGCCGCCGCCGGCGGCGAAAAAGTCGCCCGCGACACCGAAACCACCCTCCGCGAAGAACACCCCACCCTCGACTGGATAATGCGCGGCCTGCTCGAAAAAGCCGGCTTCACCATCGTCACAACCGAAACCGCTCCGCCCTTCATCGTCACCTACCTCTGCGTAAAATAAAAACACGCATACCGGCGCATAACCGCGTCCAGGCGAAGAGAAAACGAGCGGGCGCCGTCCAAACGCGTCAGGCCGCCTGCAGGCGCCGTTGCCTCCCGGCGGCCCGTATGCTAAGATAACTAATGTCGTCAACCGGCAAAACTGCCTGGGATACGCGCCACCTGAATATGTCCAACCTACATTGAATAAAAGGGAGTCCGGTGCCGGTGCGGCTGTCGGGCCGCCTGAGAGCGGATGGCAAAAACACGGCCAGGACACCCACCTGCGAGAAGCGGGTATGGACATACCAGGAACGGTATCGCGGGCCTAAATAATGCAAGAAAAGGGACTTACCGAGGTTTCTCGGTAAGTCCCTTTCCTACTTTGGCGGCCGTTGATTAGCCCCCATCTGCGTTGTTAGCCCTCCGGGCGCTTGCTAGCGTACGTTCGAGTACGCGTCGCTGCGCGTCCTCGGTCTGCCTAGCATCTGGGGGCTACTGAACGGCCGCTCGCATTAACGTAGGGGAGAGGGGATAGGAGAGAAGAAATTAGGGGAGAGGGGAGAGGCGCTCGCTAATCCCCCGCATCGCCGCCGCCGCTATTCGCCAGGATCGTCAGCAGAATCAGCCCCAGGCCGATATCGCGCAGCGTATTGTCGTCGTCGCCATCATCATGCTGGTGGTGCCGCCGTTCCATCTCCTCCCGGTGCCGCCGTTCGCGCTCGCGCTGCTCCCGCTCGCGCTGCTCGTGCAGCCGCCGCTCCTCCTGCATCCGCCGCTCCCGCTCGCGCTGCTCGTGCATCCGGCGCTCCTCCTGCACCCGCCGCTCCCGCTCGCGCTGCTCCTGGTACCTCCTGTCATCCCTCTGCTCCTGCCGCTGGCGGCTGTCGTCGCGCCGCGTCGCCGCCTCCACCACCGCCGCGCCCGTCCCCAGCTGCAGGCAGCCGATCAGCGAATACACGATAACCTTCTTGACCAGGCTGTTCATCCGTCATCCCTCCCGCGATTATTTACCTTGGCACCAGTATAATCTGGAAGTGTGACAAAAAAATGACTGACTAGTCAGTATTTGCCTTGTCCCGCAAAATTTTCTAAGAAAGCTCCCCCACGAAAAAAAAAGACCGGTTCAGGCGTTTTATCAAGGCAGGGATTTTACGACAGCGACTACACATACTATTTCCGGAGGCGCCAATTCCGGCTTTCAGTCCGGCTGGCCAAACCCGCTCCGGAGGTCTGCCATGAACGCCAACGAACTGTTTCACCAGCTTCAACTCCAAATCTGGGACATAACCTGGAACCGCTACCTCACCGAAGAACTCTTCTCCGCCCGCTGGTGGGGGGTATTAATCTTCCTGCTGGCCATATACGCGCTATGGCTCAAGCTGCTGAATAAATCGCGGGCGCTGGAAATCGTCCTCTTCGGCTCCTTTGTCGCCGTACAGGCCGTCATGGTAGACATCGCCGGCTTCTCCATGGGACTATGGCAGCACAACCTCCGGCTGCTCCCCGTCGTGCCGGGCGTCTTCCCCATCGACTTCACCGTCGTCCCCATCCTGCTCATGGTTGCCCACCAATACGGCCTTACCTGGTCCCAATACCTTACCTGGTCGGCTCTGGCCGCCCTCCTGTTCAGCTTTGGCATATCGCCGGCCTTTCAGTACTTTGGCATAAAAGCCTACTACAACTGGCATTTCGCCTATTTTGTCGTTCTTATGATGGCGGTCGCCGTCACATCGCGGCTGACCATCGAGCTGGTCGTCAGAACCGTTCAAACCCACCCGCGCGACGTTTCCCCCTCCCCCGGATTATCCCCCCTGCCGCAGCCGGCCGCCAAACACCTGCCGGACGACGACAACAACCGACCCGACCCCCGGAAATAAAGCCGACCGTCCCTTCAGCCGCTCGCCGCGCCCACGTCATGCCGCGCCGCCGCCGCGAACCGCACGCGGAACGTCGTCCCCTGCTCGCCGGTATCGATCTCCACCCTGGTATTGTGATGCTCCGCGATCCGGTAACAGATCGGGATACCCAGACCGGTGCCGGTCTCCTTCGTCGTCACGAACGGCGTGCCCAGCCTCGCCAATACCTCCGGCGGGATGCCCTTGCCCGTATCGCTCACGAACAACACCGCCCCGTCCTTATCCCGGTAAGTGCCGATCATCACCCGGCCGCCCGGAGATATCGCCTCAAGCGCGTTGCTTGCCAGGTTGAGCACCAGCTGCCTGATCTCGCCTTCGTCAGCCTCGACGACCGGTATCTTCCGCGGTACCATCACAACCTCCTTGCCCGCCTCCAGCGCGCCCGCCTGGACGAGCGGCACGATGCGCCCCAGCACCTCGTTGAGATCGCACGGCCTAAGCTGCACCGCCTTATTTTTCGCCAGGCTCAAAAACTCCGTGATAATCGAATTCGCCCGGTCCAGCTCGCAAATCATCATATCGAAATGGTCGCGGTGCCGGGCATACTCCTGCTTGGTGCGAAAAAGCTGCAAAAAGCCGCGGATCGTCGTCAGCGGATTGCGCACCTCATGGCCGATGCTCGCCGCCATCTCCCCGATCAGATTCAGCCGGTCGAGGCGGGCCAGCTCCAGCGCGTTCTCCTGCTTCTCCAGCCTCACAAGATAATCCGTAGCCCGGCCGTGTTCCTTGCGGTAATAGTTCAGGATCGCGACATACAAAGACGTGATAACCACAAAAGCCGCCGCCAGGCCGATAAAATTATCCGCGAACAAAGTGCTCCGCGACGCTGTAACAGTAACCGTCTGGGGGAAATAATACTGGACAGCCATAAGAACGGCAGTCATCGCCGTCAGGCAGCCGACCAGGGAAAAAATCCATCCTTTGCTCCTCATGCTCACCGTTATCATCGCCGCGATAATCAAAACATAAAACGGGGCGGAGCCGAAAACCCCATCGTTGGCGAACCATATCACGGGAAAGGCGATAAAAGCCAGCGCCACCCCCATCGCAAGCGCCGCCCGGTAAGCACCCTTCACGACCGACAAATAATACGCCGCGCCCACCAAAAGGCCGCTCACATAGCTCACGACCGCCAAAAATTCGAGCCCAAGCAAATAATTCGACACAGTGGTAAACAGCGATATAAGCACCCCAATCAGCAGGACCGTATTCAGGATCCTGTGCTCAAGAGGGAATGTAGCCTCATCGCCGATAAACCTGTCTAAATTCATGCCTATCCCCCAACCGGCATCATCTCTTCTCTAACTTTCGTCATAACGCCGCCAAATCCTACAGAATATTCCAAAAAAATCATCATTCGGTACCGGCCCGACATCGGGCCGCCTGCGTATACTTCCTGCGCCGCGGTATGATAAAATAAGGACGGTACAATCATCGCAGGGGGTGCCGCATGCACAAACTCACGACCACCAAAGCGCTCACCACCGGCATGCCGGTCGACAAAGTAAAGCTGCACGCCGACGCGGCCGGCGTCAGCCTCGCCCACCTCGAAACGCGGTTCGCCGGCAAAGGCAAATGGCTCAACGACTTCGAAATCACCGGCCCGCCCGGCAAAGTCGACAAATTCTTCGAAAAAATCGACGACATAAGAGTCGACTAAAAACAGGGTAAGGCTGCACCCCGCAGACCTTACCCTGCTTTAATACCGCACCCCGCCTATCCCTGCCGCCCCGCCAGCGCCAGCGCCGCGCGGTCCGGCGCCCCCGGCGGCTCCTCCAGCCAGCCGTTCTTGATCAGCAGCGCCGACCCGTCCGCCAGATACATCCCCACCTCCGTCATCAGCCGCGCGTACATTGCCGCCAGATCGGGCCGCATACTCGCCGCCATCCCCAGCCCATAGTAGCCCATCCCCAGCACCGTCACCGACGTCACCAGCGTCAGCATCAGCCGGTCGGAAAACGGCGGCGTCTTCGACAGCGTCGGCATCGCGTCCCAGGTCGCCGGCGCCTTCAGGCCCGAATCATAGAGCGTATCGGCAAACACCTTGATATGCTTATTGGCGATCTCCATACCGCGGTAAAAATACCTCCGCAGCTCCTCCGCCCGCGCCACCTGGCTAAACGCCGCCGCCACATGATTGCCGAACAAATTATTCATCATATTCGCGAAAATATGCGCCACCTCGATCGACAGCAGCGGCCGGTCAGTGCCAAAAATACTCCCCGCGAAATCCTCCCCCGCCAGCCTCGTCTCCTTCGTCACAGGCAGATAAGGCGGTCGGATAAAAAGCCCCTTCGCCAGCAGCACATGCGTAACCCGGCTATCCAGCTCCTCGCCCAGCCGCATCGACAGCGAGAAAAAAGCCCTCGCATCCTGGCGCTGCGCGTTCCCCAGCCCCTCCGCCGCCGCCGGCATCGCCATCTTCACCATCCGCTTCACATAATACAGGCAGCCCGTATCCTCAAAAAGGCGCGGCGCACCCGTATCCACATCCTCATCCGTAAACCCCTTCGGGCGGGGAAAGCCCTCCGCCGTCAAAATCGCCGCGATCTCCGCGTCGATCCGCAGCGCCGCCTCATAGCCGTAGCGGAGCACCATCTCCGTCTCCTTATCCTCCACCTTGGCCAGGAAAACCTTCAGCATCCCCAAATTAAGCGAATTCCCCATATAATGGCTCCACAGAAAACCGACCTCCGCACAAGTCAGCTTAGGCGTCACATCGCGTTCCATAAAATCCTCCTAAAAAGGTTTCCCCTAGCATTCCCCGCAAACGCCATCCGCTTGCATCATATTTTCCCGCCGGGCCGGCGCCTATCCCCGGCACCTCATACCTCGCCGACAGGACAAAGCCACAATATGTCGAAATGGTATAATTATACTGTCGTGGCTGAAAATATCAAAACCCGCGGCCGCCGCTCGCCGCAAACCATATCCGGGGAGGCTTATGTATTGGAAATCGAAGTAAACACCCTCGGCGCCACCAAAATCGTAATAATACCGGCCAAAGTCGACGGCGTCGCCGTTGCCGCCGTCGAAACCACCCTTCGCGGGCTCATCGGCGAAGGAAACCGCAACATCCTCTGCAACTTCTCCCGCACCGCAGCCCTCCCCCCAGCCGGTCTTGCCATGTTCATCGCCGTCCTCAAAGACCTCCACCGCCTACAGGGGCAAATGGCTTTCTGCCTCATGCGCCCCGAAGTGCGGGAAACCTTCGACGCCGCCGGCCTCACCAGCCTCTACCGCTACTACGACCACGACGAAGCCTTGCGGGTCGAAATCCTGCGCGAGCTATCCGCCCACTTCGACGAATACGCCGACCTCCACGCCATCCGCCTCAGGCAGGGCAAAGACCGACTATCCGTCGAACTCTTCCTCGAATTCGACGGCGACCGGAAAATGAGCCAAGTCCAGCAAAGCATCGACAAAATCAAACTCGACCTCGAAGCCAAAATCAAAGACGGCGAAATCCTCATCATCCCCGCCACCAGCGCCCCAAGCGCGGCCCAAGGAGGAAAAACCGCGACATGCAAATAAAAGAACTTCACGGCATACAAATCGTCGAACTACCCGCCCGGATCGACGTCGCCACCTCGCCCGCCCTCGAAAACCTCCTCAACAGCCTCCTCGACAACCGGCAAACCAACATCATCTGCGACTTCGCCGCCACCGAATACATATCCAGCCTCGGCCTCAGAGTATTCCTCTCCGCCCTCAAAAAAACCGCCAAAGCCGGCGGCAGCCTCGTTCTATCCTCCCTAAAACCCGGCATACTGGAAATCTTCGACATGACCGGCTTCACCGGCCTCTTCACCATCTTCGCCACCCCCGAAGCGGCGCGCGGCTTCTTTCACGCCCCTCCCCCGGAAAGCCCCGCGGCCCAAAGCGGCAAAGACCGCCACGAGCGCGAAGAACTCGTCATCGACAAACAGCCCGATCAAGTCACCCGCGCCTACGCCGCCAAACCCGAGCCCCGCCGCATGGACGCGAAAGCATAACCCGGTCGCTGCGTCATAGCCCCTCCGCATGGCCGTCAAACTCCGGCTCCGATGCTCCGGCCGGACGCGCCGTACGGCTCGCGGTTTCGCACCGCGGGCACCGTCGTCAACTGTCGTCCGTGACAGATGACTCCTCTCGCGGCCGTCCATGGCCGCTCGTGCGGCGTGCTCACCACTTCGCCAACGGCGCGTAACGCCCTCCGCAAAGTCGCCGTCCGTTTGCGGCCCCGCAAAGTCGCCCATGACTCGGTGTAGCCTTGATGAACCTTATAAACATTCGGAGGAAGTACAATGTTTCATAGCATGCTAAACACCGCAAGGGACAGGTGGTACAGTTCAGGAAGGTGCACTGTCAATAACATCATTGAATATATAATACATACAGGGCAAATGCGCGACGCGCAAATCGAAGCAATCAAGACCTACTTATTTCTTAAAATAGGCTGTGATAATAAACCGCTTGAATATCTTTTTAGAAATGGTGCTTTCAATAACTTGGACCTGAATGATCTCGAAATTTCTGGCACGACAAGACGATTCCTGGAAAATAATCCTAACGCCGCTGCTTTATTTGAGTATGCTTACACCAAAAATGATAAAGGCGAGCAGGTTTCCGTAATATTAGAAAGACAGATTCGGAAGGCCCCCGAAAGCATTGACTACAACAAATTTTTCCAAGACGCTTTTTATGGCGTAACATACACAGACTATCTGTTTAGTCTTCCAATGGGAGCAGGCAAAACTTATCTTATGGCCGCTTTCATCTATTTAGATTTATATTTTGCAATGAATGAGCCGAATAATCCCGCCTTCGCCCATAACTTTATTATCTTTGCCCCATCCGGGCTCAAATCATCTGTTGTGCCAAGTCTAAAAACC
Source organism: Sporomusaceae bacterium (assembly GCA_031460455.1). Classification (NCBI taxonomy): domain Bacteria; kingdom Bacillati; phylum Bacillota; class Negativicutes; order Selenomonadales; family Sporomusaceae; species Sporomusaceae bacterium. The sequence goes on along the minus strand of JAVKTQ010000006.1, from coordinate 116,671 downwards.
ATACAAAATTTTAATCCGGCCTGGATCATTCCAGAACCGTCTGCCACAGACATCAGGCGTAAAATGTCATTTGAGGTTCTCGATCAGGGCAAGGCCGCTAAGAAATCCAACAAAACCAAGAATCCAAACGTGCAGAAAATTGCTAACCACCAGCCTTTCTCTGACTTGTTTGGTCTTGTTATGGTGACAAATGCCGAGAAGGTAATTCTTGACCGTATTAAAGAAAGACACGGTCAAATCAATATGTTTGAAGAAAGTGATGACGATAAAGACCGTCAGGCAAATGAATTGCGAAATCTTATCGGAAAATTACCGTCATTGTCGGTTTTCATTGATGAAGTTCATCATGCTGTAAGCGAGGAAATCAAGCTGCGTGCTGTGGTAAGCAAGTGGTTAGCTAACCATACGGTCAATTCGGTTATCGGTTTCTCCGGTACCCCGTATTTGGAAAAAGCCGAAAAAGTCTCCGTTAAGGACAAACTGGCTATTGCCACTGCGGAAATATCCAACATCGTTTATTATTATCCGTTAATAAAGGGCATCGGCAATTTTTTAAAGAAACCGATAGTCAAAATAGCCGAGCTAACTGATAGTTCTCTCATTATTGAAAAAGGCGTCCGAGAATTTCTTGAAAACTATAAAGACACGGTATATGACGGAGAACTGGTCGCAAAACTCGGCATTTACTGCGGAACAATAGAAAAACTCGAAGAATTAGTCTTCCCGCTTGTTTCCAGTATTATCGCAGAATACGGACTGTCAACGGATATTATTTTGAAATACCATAAGGGTAACAAAAGATATCCTCAACCTGCCGACAGCCAGATGCAGTTCGAAGTGTTGGACAAGTCGATTTCAAAAATTCGCATCGTCTTGCTCGTTCAGATCGGCAAAGAAGGCTGGGATTGTCGCAGCCTGACGGGCATTATCCTCTCACAGGAAGGCGACTGTCCCCAAAACATGGTATTACAAACCTCCTGCCGTTGCCTTCGTCAAGTCCGAAAAGACAGGACTGAAACGGCTTTGATTTACCTGAATGAGAGTAATGCGGAAAAGCTGAATGCGCAGTTGCAACAGCAGCAACACATTTCGCTGAAAGAATTTTCTTCGGCTGATAATTTAAAAATTCCCTTAAAACGTTTTGACCGTACCGAATACCTGAAACTGCCTAAACTTGAGTATTGTCAGCTAAGAATAAACTATGAAACCTTAACCGTTGATACGGCTACTAATACGGCAGCCAGAATAAAATCTTCCGCCGAAAAAGCTGAGTATGTGAATATCATAAAATCCACTGACTTTGAAATGAAAGTAATTAACACGGAAGTTATTGTTGAAGAAAAAGGAAACACGCCTGCTACGTTTACCTCATGGCTTTATAGCATTTCTAAGGCCAGTTTGGGTTTTGTTTCCATGCAGCAGCTAAATGGGCATTCGGAATTGCTGAAAGAAGTTTATAATACCATAACATATGAGAAGAACGGTTCAAGATTATTCAGCTCTAAATACGACAGAACGCTAATCGAAGCAAATATTCGCAAGGCTTTTTATGAGAAACGCTCCTTTATCACAAAAGAAGAACTGGTACCTTATGAAGCCAGTCTGCTGAACATCGCGAATTTCAGTCCGGAAATATACGCGGTAAATCCGGATGATTTTTACCCTGATCAGAAAACGGTCGAAAATATCATGTTAGATGATAAAGGAAAGTTGAAAGTTAAGCCTGAAATCTTGCAAGCCATTAAAACGCTCGAGGAAACGGGAAATTCTCCAATGGCGGACACTCTGCGTAAGCAGCATTCACCCCACCCTGCAAAAGACCGCTCATTTCACTATCTGCCTTACAAAACCGACAGCGTCTTCGAGCAAACCTTCCTTAAAGGGGTGTTAAGTTTATCGGAAATTAACTCAATGGGGCTTGAAGTGTATTATAACGGTGATCGGGCGTTGACCGAATTCAAAATTCGCTGTTACAAATCATATTCTGGAAAATGGAAATATATTGGAATGTATACTCCGGATTTCCTGGTCATCAAGCGTAAGGACAGACTTATTCATAAAGCTATCATTGTCGAGACCAAAGGCAAAATTTATGCTAACGATCCGACATTTGTTGACAAGCGTACCTTCATGGACACTTCTTTTATAAAGAAGAACAATACCGCTTATGGCTACAACCGGTTTGAATATTTATATTTGGAAGACGGTTTACCAGAGAAGGAACGAATAATGCAAACTCATAAGAAAATATGTGAATTCTTTAAGGAGGATAAATAGAGTGGCTAATAAGTATATTCCGTTCATACCTGAACCGGTGGAAGGTCAGGCTGTGCTCGGTAATTTCAACCGGATATTGAAATACAAAGGCTCGAACGACGTCTCTTTGACTTTGCAGCGAGGTATGCCGCTTTATGAAATGGAAAAACAGGAAACAGTCGGCGAAAACAAAGCAGGCAATATGGTTATCCGCGGCGAGTGCGTGTCTGCCTGTGCCTATTTGAAGGAACAAGGTATTACAGTTGACCTCGTTTATATCGACCCTCCCTTTGCCAGTGGCGCCGACTATGCCAAAAAGATATACATCCGCCGCAACCCAAAAGTGTCTGAGGCCATCGCGCAAGCTGAGCAGGAGCTTGATGTTGAGGAACTGAAAGCCTTTGAGGAAAAAATGTACGGCGATGTCTGGGATAAGGAGAAATACCTTAACTGGATGTATGAAAACCTCATGGCAATAAAAAGCGTTATGAATGAAACGGCTTCGATTTATGTACATTTGGATTGGCATATTGGTCATTATGTGAAAATTTTACTGGACGAAATTTTTGGCGAAGATAATTTCAAGAATGAGATAATATGGCATTATTATAATAAGATGCAAGGGAATATAAAGCGTTTTGCGTCAAATCATGATGTTATTTTTTTATATACAAAAAGCGATGATTTTACTTATAAAAAGGTACAAGAAGAACGCCAGAAAAAAAGCAAGCAGATAAAGCGAGTTTGGAGTAAAGAGACTCAAAAGCTAGTCAATGCAAAAGATGAAAATGGCCATATCCTTTATATTGAAACAGACGAAAAGACCATTGATGATGTATGGAGAATTTCAATGCTTCAACCAGCGGATAAAGAGGAGCCGGTCGACTATGATACTCAAAAGCCAGAAGCCCTCCTTGAACGCATTATGAAAGCCTCTTCAGATGACAATATGCTCATTGCCGATTTTTTTGGCGGTAGTGGCGTGACCGCTGCTGTTGCACACAAGCTCGGGAGGCGGTTTATCCACTGCGATATCGGCATCAATTCCATTCAGACGACACGTGATCGATTGAAAGCTGATGGTGCCGAGTTTGATTTGTTGGAAATCAAAGACGGTGTATCTCTATACCGCAATCCCGTCCAAACAATGAATATAATCAAATCGCTTATACCCGGTATGAAAAACGAAGATTCGCTCGACTCCTTCTGGGAAGGCGCGATTTCCGACAGTAAACTCGGCATAGTGCCGGTTTATGTACCGAACTTGATGGACAGCAGTACGAAGCTGTTGGACGAAGTTATGATGAACAGAATCATCCATCAGGCAATTCCCGACCTTGACCCCAGTATCAAAAAAGCAATTGTATATTACGTCGATATCGCGAATGAGGAAGAAATCCACAAATTCATTGACGAAGATGATAGCACAGCCGTTGAAATAGAATTGCGCGATTTGAAAGCGGTTCTCGATGATATTGTTGTTTCCGATTATGCTGAATTTCGCGTAGAGGAAACACAGGATGCTCTGTTTGGTGGTTATTCGGTCGTGCTTGATAAATTTGCCAGTGACCGCGTCATGCAAAAAATCCACGAATCCAATCAAAAGGCATTCCTGAATTCCGGCAATAAGCCATACAAGCCTGTTGAGCTCAGCGAAGAAGGGCTGGAGCTGATAGAGTTCATCAGTGTTGATTGCAGCGCCAACGCAGGACAATGGCACTCTGACAGTGAAATCAAAATCGATAAACTTGGCTATGTAATTCGCAACGGCGAAAAAACAAAAGAATTCTGGGACGGTACAATTCGCTGCGAAAAGCAGCCTTTGCGCATCAAAATCCGAAATATTTGCGGCGATGAAACTACTTATGCTGTGACACTATAAAATATAAACTGGGGTATAAAAGGAACAAAATAACGATCTGTTTCAGAGTACGTGCCTTGATCTATAGGCAAAAGAAATAATGCAGGAAAAGATAATCAATGGATAAGCGACTAGGATACGGACACCGGCCTGACACTTTGAGCGGAATCGCATGTGATAATTGAAACTGCGGGACATATAATATGCGCCTAATATAATTGTCTTGGGGGTAATATACGTGAATAATGAGATTAATAAGTTAAAAGATGATTTGCTTAATGCACATTGGCCAAAATGTAATATAATTGCGCAAAGGTTGTTTGCAATAGGTGGGGATGAGGCAAAAGAAGCCTTGCTTGCTGGTCTGAAGGGAAAACGGCATCATATTCGGTCAGCTTCAATAAAATACTTGGGTAAATCGGGAGACGTTTCCTTGGTTTCACAACTGGAACCATTTTTGAACGACTCATCATACGAAACCCGTATGGAGACGAAAATTGCTATTCGAGAACTTACCGGGAAAGATGTTTTGACTGGTCGAGGGGAATAGATTTCTCATATTTTTATAGGATAACATATCTAGGATAGAAATTAGCTTGATTTGCGCAACGATTTACGTAATGATTACTCAATAAAACAAGGTAAAACGACATAGATTCAAGGGAAAATTGTCGGCGGCATAGCGATGTCCGGAGCCGGGACGTTTGTGAAATAATATAAAATGAGCCAGCGGTTTTGCAAGGATACGCCACAAGACCCGCGTAAACGCGGGTCTTGTTATCTGTCAGCGAACTCCCCCTGCTATGCGGGAAACCTCCCCTCTGAATCAAACGACCCTCCCGAACCACACCCTGCCAAAACACCTGTGGAAAATAATTATTTGCCGCTGCAACTTATCGATTACCTAAATCCTCAAGCCCCACCGCCCCACAAAAAAAAGGCTGTCAAGACAACTTGGCAGCCTCGCTGTATTCCCGGCCATCCACGCGAGTCATACGGCCATCGCGCCTAGCGCCTCACCCGCAAGCCTAGGCAATAAACCTGCCGGCCGCAGAAGGGGAGGGGAGCGGGCGAACACCAGACCTCACCATGGCCGGCCATATACCCCGCCAATCCAACCCGCCATCACATCACGCGCCCGCTCTCCGCAGCCCTACCCTTCGAAATAGCCTCTCCCTATCGCCACCCAACCACACCACCCGCGGGAAATAATTACTTGCCACTATTAATTACCGATTGCCAAAAGTCTCCCAGCCGCCGCCCCACAAAAAAAGGCGGCCAAGATCATCTTGGCAGCCTCGTCGTATTCCCGGCCACCCCCGCGAGGCATACGGCCATCGCGAATAGCGCGCTCACCCGCAAGGCTAGGCAATAAGCCAGCCGGCCGCAGAAGGGGAGGGGAGCGGGCGAACACCAGACCTCACCATGGCCGGCCATATACCCTGCCAATCCAACCCGCCGAACCAGCACCTGCCCGCTCCTTGCAGCCCCATCCTTCAAAATAGCCTCTCCCTATCGCCATCTCGCCACACCACTCGCGGAAAATAATTACTTGCCGCTGTAAATTATCGATTACCAAAAGCCTCCCAGGCCCGCCGCCCCACAAAAAAAGGCTGCCACAACCATCTTGGCAAAAGCGTTGTATTCCCGGCCATCCCCGCGAGGCATGTACACCATCGCTAACGGCGCTGTCACCCAAGAAGGGGAGGAGGACCACCCCCAAAAACACAAAATTCCGGTCTTGCCCACCTCCGTCAACCCATTTCTCGCATCCCAGCCCCACCCCCCAAAACCCCACCGTCGCAGTCTCCACATCCTCGAAAAATTATTCTTCCTACCCATCCCCTGCCAAACCACCCGCGGAAAATAATTACTTGCCGCTGCAAATTATTGATTACAGAGAGACTCAAGCCCGCCGCCCCACAAAAAAGGCTGCCAATATCATCCTGGCAGCCTCGTTGTATTCCCGGCCAACCCCGCAGGGTATACACACCATCGCGGCTAGCGCCTCACCCGCAAGCCTAAGCAATAAACCTGCCGGCCGCAGAAGGGAGGGAAGCGGGCGAACACCAGAACTCACCATGGCCGGCCATATACCCCGCCAATCCAACCCGCCATCCCGTCACCGTCATCATATCACACGCCCGCTCCTCGTAGCCCTACCCTTCGAAATAGCCTCTCCCTATCGCCATCCAGCCACACTACCCGCGGGAAATAATTACTTGCCACAATTAATTACCGATTACCAAAGCCTCCCAGGCCCGCCGCCCCACAAAAAAGGCTGCCAAGATCATCTTGGCAGCCTCGTCGTATTCCCGGCCACCCCCGCGAGGCATACGGCCATCGCGAATAGCGCGCTCACCCGCAAGGCTAGGCAATAAGCCAGCCGGCCGCAGAAGGGGAGGAGGGCCGCCCCCCTAATCCCCAAAATCCGGTTTTGCCCAACGCCAACTCACCGCCCCTACAAGCATCCCATCGCCCGCCCATCGCCGTTTTCTTCGTCTATCCCATCAATTCTCTACCTCATTCCCTACCTCCAAAGAATTACTCTCCCTATCGCCACTTTACCACACCACCCACGGAAAATAATTACTTGCCGCAGCAAATTATCGATTACAAACAACCTCCCCACCGCCGCCCCACAAAAATAAGGCTGCCAAGAACACCTTGGCAGCCTCGTCGTATTCCCGGCCATCCCCGCGAGGCATACACACCCATCGCGGCTAGCGCGCTCACCCGCAACACCAGCTTAATTCTTCCCAGTGATACCTCTGCATTGCCCCCCGGCCGTAGCTGATGATCTATTTCCAGCTTCCGCGTTATTTCTCCCTCCGTCACTCTCCCCACTCTCAAAGTGAACTCTCCTATCGCCATCCCGCCAAACCATTCGCGGATAACAATTATTTGCCGCCTTTAATTATCGATAACCGCAAGCCTCCCGGTCAAGAAGGGGAGTTCTTTGAAGGAAAAAACAGACGATAAATGGAAGGCTATTCCGACTGATATTTATTCACTGTTCTTACAGAAAAAGACATAGACTCTCGCGCTGGTTGTGTTGACTTATGCCAGCTACGAAAAAGAAGGGGAGGAAAATATGAGTACGAAAACTGTCGAAAGCTCCGCCGAGAAAACAAAAGCGGGCAAAGAGGAGTTGACAGGCAAGAATGGCGAGATGCCGGAGCGTGATTTGAACAAAGTAACCGGAGGTGCCTACCCGACGGCGATTAATAACCAGATAACCGAATCGGTAACCTAATCTTGACGAGCCCAGCCGATCGTGCCGGGTTTTTCATTTTACAGTTTCCCATTCCCCTCCAAAAAAAACACCCACCCCGAACCCTAATCCACCGACCCGAGCCCCGCCCCCGAACCCATTCATCCACCCTCACAGTCTCCCCGTCCAATGTGAACTCTCCTTAACCGCACCCTGCCACACCAGCCTCGGAAAATAATTACTTCCCGCTGTAAATTATCGATTGCGGAGAGCCTCCCAGCCGCCGCCCCACAAAAAAAGGCTGCCAAGACATCTTGGCAGCCTCGTTGTATTCCCGTTTATACCTATTTCCTCCGTACGCTGATCTTCTCGCCCTTTAGCCCCACCCACGCAAATAGTGCCAGACCGATGACGATCACCGCCAGGCTGGTCAGCTGGGCCGACTTCAGGCCCAGCATCAGCGTGCCGTAGTCGCCCCGCAGGAATTCGAGGAAAAAGCGGGCTGTCGAGTAAAGCACAGCGTACAGGATAAAAACCTGGCCCTTGCGGTGGTCGGTGCAGCGGAACAGCAGCAGCAGGCAGAAGATAACCACGTCGATCTGCCCCTCCCACACCTCGGCCGGCCACAGCGGTTTATTGCCATAAGTGGCGTGCGCCAGCGTCGTGGAAGGGTAGAGGAGGCCGAACGAGCCGCCCGTCGGGTGGCCGAACGCGTCGCCGTTCATCAGGTTGGCCGCCCGGCCGATCGCCTGGCCCATAATGACCGCCGGCGCGGCCACGATATCAGCGAACGCCCACGTGTCCATCTTGTGGATCTTCGTATATATGTAGCCCACCAGCGCCCCGGCGATCACACCGCCCTGGATGGCCATCCCGCCCTGCCACACGAACGGTATCTCCAGCAGGTGATCCTGGTAGTAGCTCCAGTCGAAGAAAAACACGTCCCACAGGCGGGCGCCGATTATCCCCGCCAGGCCGCAGTAAACGCCCATGTCAAGGATATGGTGATGCCAGCGTCCGTCCTGCTTGGCCAAAAAATAAGCCGTCCCCACCGCCAAAATGATCGCCAGGCTGAGGATCAGCCCGTAAGCGCGGATGGGAAAGTCGCCGATGAAAAACAAATACTGGTGCATGTGAGCCCTCCTGTTTTGAACGGTCGCGTGCTTATCGCTTGATTACAATTTATTATAGCAAAACTTGCCGCCGGATGGAAATGGACATCCGCCAAAGCGGAGGTATGCGCGGCCGGCCCGGCGAATAGGTATTAGCACAACCAACCTGGAGGAATACATGAATATAAAACTGCTCGCATTCGCCCTACTGCTGGCGGCGGCCGTCGCCGCCGGCTGCGCCCCGGCCCCCGCGCCCCAGGCCCCCGCTCCTTCCCCGGCCCCGGCGGCCGAATCCGGGGTGACGGCCGGCAAGACCGCCCCCCGCTTCACCCTCGCGGGCCTTGCCGGCGGCGCCGTCGCCGCGCCGGTGCCCGGCAAAGTCACCGTCCTCAACTTCTGGACCACCTGGTGCCCGCCTTGCCGCGAAGAGATGCCCGAACTCGAAAAATTTGCGGCCGCCAATCCCGCCGTCGCCTTCTACGCCGTCAACCTCGACGAGCCTGCCCCCAAGGTGGCCGGCTACCTTAGCGATAACGGCTACAAAATACCCGTCCTTCTCGACGCCGGCGGCGGCGTCGCCCAGACCTACCGCGTCAGGGCCATCCCCACAACCATCGTCATCGACCGCGACGGCATCGTCAAATACCGCAAAGCCGGGCCCGTGACCGCCGCCGAACTGGCGGGCGTCATCCGCGGCCTGTAGGAGCGCGTCATGGACGGTAACGACATCTCCCTGCTGGCCGCCTTCGCCGCCGGCGTCGTATCCTTCCTGTCCCCCTGCGTTCTGCCCATCGTCCCGGCCTACCTGGCTGTCCTCACCGGCGACGGCGCGGGCGGGCGGCGGTTCGTCGCCAACACCGCCTGCTTCTTCGCCGGCTTCACCGTCGTCTTCATTCTCATGGGCGCCACCGCCTCGCTGGTGGGGCAGCTCTTCCTTGAGCACCAGGACGCCGTCCGCAAGGTCGGCGCGGTCTTCATCGCCCTCATGGGCCTCCAACTCACCGGCCTCCTGCGCCTGCCCGGCCTGCAGCGCGAGCTGCGCCTCACCCCCGGCGGCCGGCTCGGCGGGCCGCTGGGCTCCTTCGTCCTCGGCCTTGCCCTTACCGCCGGCTGGACGCCCTGCGTCGGCCCCATCCTGGCCGCCATTCTCGCCTACGCCGGCATCGGCGCCACCTTCACCCGCGGCGTCCTGCTCCTTGCCGCCTACGCCGCCGGATTTGCTCTGCCCTTCCTGCTGTTCACCGTCCTCTACAAGCGTTATTCTGCCCGCATCCGGGCCCGTTATCACTGGCTGCCGGCCATTCAGAAGGCCGCCGGCGCCTTCCTGGTGCTCACCGGGGCGTTGCTTTACTTCGACCTCGTCCAGAAGGGGATCGGCATCATCTATAGCGTTTGGCCCTGGAAATAAAAAAACGGACGGGGATTCGCCCCGTCCGTTCCATTTTGTCAGAGTATTTCCAGACGAAATGTCAGTATTTTGTCAGGGCAAATGTCAGGGTAAATGCCAGGGCAAATGTCAGATAACGTTAGACCATAGACGTTCCCGACCGGGGCCGTTATTTCAGGAAAGCCAGCATCTGCCGGACGACCTGCTCGACCCGTTCCCTGTCATCCGGCTTAGTATCTACGCCTTTTAGAAGGCATTCCAACGTATTTTGCTCAAGGATAAAAATGCCTGTTTTTTCGATCGACGCCCTGACGGCGGCCAATTGCACAAGGATGTTGCTGCATTCCTGTTCGTCTTCCACCATCCGCTCGATCCCCGCTATGTGACCCTTGACATTGCGCAGACGGTTGAGAACCTCCAGACGCACCGACTGATGAACCATAGACGCACCTCTTTCCAGTACTCGCCCCCGAGGGGGGAGGGTATACCCATATTATAGACAATTTCCTTCTGTGATGCAAATAAAGTATTTTGCCGTATATGACCTATAAGCTTTACCAGTTATGGCCATCAGTAATGCAAATGTGTTCCCGGTGAGGAGATGATAATTTACAGAATTTACTTTCCAAATTTTCTCACAATCGCTTGACCAATGCCCGGTGCGCGAGTAAAATTAGACTATTAATGCACTTAATCTTATTTTGAGGGAGGTTTTTCCTTTGGAAACCGAGAAGGCTGTTCCCCAGGCAACCGCAACGATGAAACCGACCCGCCAACGGGTAATCCTCGTCGGCATTCTGCTTCTCACCCTGCTGGTTGCCTACCTTGATCGGGTAAACGTATCGGTGCTGCTGGCCGATAAGACGTTTCTCACCGACATGGGCATCGCCGGCAAGCCGATCGAGATGGGCAAACTTATGACCTATTTCCTGATCGCCTACGGTGTAGCCAACGTAGCTCTCAGCCCGCTTGGCGACATCTGGGGCCCCCGCATGGCGATGTCTCTCTCGATTTTCCTGTGGACTATTTCTGTAATGATCGGCGGTTTTGCCGCAACCTTCACGACCATGCTGGTCGCCCGCGTCATCCTCGGCGTCGGCGAGGGCATGCATTGGCCGATGCAGAGCTCGTTCGTCAAGAACTGGTTCCCGCCCCAAGAACGCGGCAAGGCCAACGCCGTCTGGCTTATCGGCCTGATGTCGGGACCGATGCTGGCGATGCCGTTTTTCACGTGGATAATCGGCACCTGGGGCTGGCGGCCCAGTTTCTTCGTGCTTGCCTTCCTCGGCGCTATTCCCCTGATTCTGATCTGGTTCTTCACCACCGACCATCCGCACCAGCACAAGAGCGTCAACAAGGCCGAGCTGGAGCATATCCAGGCGGGGCTAAAGGTAGAAGCCGAAGCCGAGGCTGCCATGCAGGTGGAGAGCCTGGGCCAGCGTCTTGCTTCTTTCTGCGGCAACTACCGCTTCTGGCTGCTGACGGTCAACTATTTTTGCATCGCGTCGATCTGGTGGGGGACGATGGCCTGGCTGCCTTCTTACCTTAAGGCGGCTCGCGGCTTTTCCTGGGCGGAGATGGGAGCGCTTGCCTCGCTGCCTTACTTCCTTGGAACGGTCAGCATCCTGTATTTCGGCCATATTTCCGACAAACTCGGCCGCAGGGCGCCTTTCGTGGCGGTGTCTCACCTGCTGGCGGCGGCCGGCATCTATTTCGGCGCTCATGCCGCCAACAATCTCTATGCTGCGCTGCTGATCTCGTTCGGCATCGGCGCGATCGCCATTGCGCTGCCGTCGTCCTGGTCGCTGTTGCAGAAGATCGTGCCCGGCAAGGCCATCGGCGCCGGCGCCGGTATGATGAACGGCCTGGCCAACGGCGGCTCGGCTTTTTCCCCGGTGCTTATCGGCTATTTCATCGCGGTGACCGGCAGTTATGTCGGCGGCCTGATGTTCCTGGTCGGCCTCGGTGGGCTGGGTTTCCTCTGCATGGCGATTCTTTCGCTGCAGAAGTACTGATGCGGGGATAAATTCGCGCTTTTTAGGCAAAACTGCCGGGATAAGGGCTGCCGCTCTTATCCCGGCTCGCTTTCCGGCGGTATCGCAGCGAATTTGTCTGGATGGCGCAGGAATTTTCACCATGATGTTGAAACCAACTAAGCAGAGAAAAGATTCAGAATTGTTCACGGTTTCACAAGCTTGGCGGGGGTGACGTGCGCCCATGTCCGCCGGCAAACAAAGGGGGGAAGGGACAGTTTTGCGGTTTTCATGGCGCAGGGCGGTTTCCGCCACATTATTTTGAAGGAGTGAACCCTGTGAAAAAACTGGTCGCCATTTTGATGCTGCTTGTGTTCGTTTTGGTGGTCGCCGGCTGCGGCGGTGGCAGCAAACAGCCTGCCGATAAAGGCGGCGAATACAAGGCCACCATGAAGCTGACCTCGACCCAGACCAAGGATCATCCTTATAACGTCGGCGCGCAGAAGTTCGCCGATCTTATTAAGGAACGGACCAACGGCCGCATCCAGATAACCATCTATCCCGACAGTCAACTCGGCAAGGGCGAAAGAGAGATGCTTGAGGGCCTGCAGCAGGGCACTATCGACATTTATGTCGGGTCTACCGGCCCGGTCGGCAACTTCAGCCCGTCGATGAATATTCTCGATATCCCCTTCCTGTTCCGCGATTTCGCCCATGTCGACAAGGTGCTCGACGGCCAGATCGGCCAGAATCTGCTGAAAGACCTGGAGAAAGCCAATCTTATCGGCCTGGCTTTCTGGGAGAACGGCTTCCGGCACCTGACCAACTCCAAGGCGGCCGTGAAGGCGCCTGAGGACGGCAAGGGTCTCAAGATCCGCGTTATGGAGAACAAGGTCCACCTGCTGGCGTGGAAGACCGCCGGCCTGAACCCCACCCCGATGGCGTGGGGCGAGGTATATCCCGCTCTGCAGCAGAAGGTAATCGACGGCCAGGAGAATCCGGTGGCTGTGTTCTATGCGTCGAAGTTCTGGGAGGTCCAGAAGTTCTTCTCGCTGACCCAGCACGTTTATTCGCCGGCTCCCTTCATCGTGAGCAAGAAGACCTGGGATAAGATGCCCAAGGCCGACCAGGAGATCTTCCGCAAGACGGCTATGGAAGTTGCCCAGTTCCAGCGCAAGGTCAACCGCGACGCCGAGGAAGCCAAGCTGAAGGAGATGGAAGGCAAAGGCCTGACGGTCGTCCGCGACGTTAACAAGCCGGCGTGGCAGAAGGCCATGCAGCCCGCGTTCGACGAGTTCTCCAAGCAGTTCGGCAAAGACAAGATCGATGCCATCATGAACACGAAATAGTGACTGACGGCCAGTCTGCCGGGCGCCTTTTCCGGGCGCCCGGCGGCCGGCCTCACTCAGTTTAACCCGGGAGTGATTACCGATGCAGCTGCTTCAGCGGATCAACGCTGTTCTCCTCAAGGTGGCCAGTTGGGGCACCATATTTTTTATGGCCGTCATGGCTATCGTCATCCCTTACGAGGTTTTCGGCCGGTACGTGCTGGCGATGATGTCAACATGGTCGGGCGAGGTGGCGACGTATTCGCTGGTGTGGGCGACCATGCTGGGGGCGGCGGTCGGCCTTAGAAAAGGCTACCAGGTCGGCATGGTGGCCGTGCTTGAGCACGTGCCGCCGCTGGTGGCCCGCCTTCTGCAGGGTGTAGGGTATCTGTTCATGTTTTTTTTCCTCGGCCTCATGATTTTTTACGGCGCAGATCAGACGATCGCCAACGCGGCCCAGCGCTCGCCGGCGATGCAGATTCCGATGTGCTACCCGTACGCGGCGCTGCCGCTCGGCTTTTTCCTGATGCTGCTGATTACGCTGGAGGATTTCCTGCGGTTCGTGCGGCCGGGCGCCGGGAAGGGGGATGAAGCATGATCTGGCTGTTTCTGGCCTCGTTCGTCATCCTGCTGTCGTTGGGCATCCCGATCGCCATCGGCCTGAGCGGCTCGGCTCTGGCTTATATTTTACTGTCCGGCGAGGATATCTCGCTGACCATCCTTACCCAGACGACATTCGCCGGGATGGCGTCGTTCCCGCTGCTGGCCATCCCGCTGTTCATGCTAGCCGGCAACCTGATGAACGAGGGCGGCCTTACCCAGGACCTTGTACGTTTTGCCCGCCTGCTGCTCGGCCATATCAGCGGCGGCCTGGGGTTGGCGACCATTCTGGCCAGCGCTATTTTCGCCGCCATTTCGGGGGCGGCGGTGGCCACGGCGGTGGCTATCGGCATGGTTATGATCCCGGCGATGAAACAGGCCGGCTACGAGGAGGATGTTTCGGCCGCGGTGACGGCGACTGCGTCGTGCATGGGCCCTATCATCCCGCCGAGCATCCCGTTCATCGTCTACGGGGTAATCGCCAACGTTTCCATCGGCGCGCTGTTTTTGGGCGGCGTCGTTCCCGGCATCCTGCTGGGTGTCGGCCTGATGCTCTATATGTGGTATGTCGCCCGCAAGCGCCATTACCCGATCGAGAAGCAGGCAAGCTTCAAGGAGGTTGTCGTCGGCGCATGGAAGGCATTGCCGGCGCTGCTGATGCCGATCATTATCATGGGCGGCATTCTGAGCGGCGCGTTTACGCCGACCGAGGCGGCCGGCGTTGTGACGGTGTACGCCTTCCTGGTCGGGGTGTTCTTTTACCGGCGGATAAAGTGGCAGCGTCTGCCGACCGTGCTCCTCAACGCCGGCCTGGAATCGGCGATGATCATGCTGCTGCTCGGCCTGTCGGAACCTTTTTCGTGGGTGGTGGCGGTGGAACAGCTGCCCCAGCTGATGATCGAGGGGATCAGGCAGGTAAGCGATTCGCCGTATGTGGTGCTGCTGCTGATCAACCTCGCGCTCATTCTTATCGGCATTCCGATCGAGACTGCGCCGGCGCTGGTCATCGTTGCCCCTGTGCTGGCCCCAATGGCTGTGGAGATGGGCATCGACCCCGTGCATATGGGTATTGTCGTGTGTTTCAACCTGGTGCTGGGGTTGGTTACGCCACCGGTGGGGGCGGTGCTGTTCGCGGTGTGCGGGATAACCGGCATGTCGCTGGAGAAGCTGAGCCGGGCTATCTGGGCGCCGTTCTGGATCGCCATCGCGGTGCTTGTGCTGATTACCTACATCCCGACGCTGAGTACTTTCCTGCCGAAATTGCTGATGAAATGACGAAGGCCGCCCTCACGGGCGGCTTTCTTTTTGGAGGAACAATATTGATCAGTTTTGGCCGACGGGGCATGACCGCAGGCAATTGAAGCAATAGTATTGCATTCCCAGGGAGTGGGCCTGCCTGATGCGCCAATAGTTCTCGTCGACAAACAGCCGCTTTTGCTCTTCCGGCGAGCTGTCGGCGAATTTTTGCCAGAAACCGATGTCGGCGCGCAGGCCGTAGGGCTGCGAGTGTTTGATGCACTTGCCGACATCCGTTTTGCCAGGCTCGTCCAAGGCTCCCCCCGGACAGTTCGCGACACAGAGATCGCAGTGGCTGCAGAGGTCCTCCGCTATTTTGGCATCCGGCTCAATGGCAAGGTCGGTGATGAGAGCCGTCAAACCGATCCGCGTCCCGAGACGGGGATGAATGACGAGGTTGTGCCTGCCGAATACGCCCACTCCGGCAGCTACTGCGGCGTGGCGCTGGGAAAAATCGCCTAACGCAACCCTGTCTTTGCTTTGTTCCATGGGGGAGGAATAGGGCATGGCCACCGACTTGGCCTTGAATTCCCTTTTGAGGAAGCGGCTGATTTGATAGCCGCAGGACCGCTGAAAGGAATTCATGTCGAGACGGCTGTTCATGGCGATGGTGGGGTTGGGGCTTTCGGCGCTCAGCTCCTGAAAAACCAAGGAAATAATGGTTTGGGCTCCCGGCAGGAATGTTTCGATGGCGTACGATTTCGGACTATGGTAATCGGCAGCTTTTGCGAACCCCACATCGTCGACGCCTAAACCCAGGATGTAATTTCTGATCTTTTCTTTAACCATGATTATTATCCTCCTTTTTAGTGTATATACACGTTAATTTACGCGGCAAAGGCGGGGATTTTCCGGTGGCCGGATGTCCCGGGGCTGAATCAGGGGACAAGAGCTTCGAGCTTCGAGGTCCTCCGGTAATTTGTCTACAAAGGTGTATATACACGCTTGTTGTTATCATAATACGACCCGGTTCCGTACCGTGTCAAGGGGGGGCTTTCCTATTTTTTTCTTTCCGGCGCGTATAGCGGCGGGCCGAGTATCACAGCCTATATTAGGGCTCGTACAGGAGGTGACGGCATGGACGAGAAGAAGCAGGACAAGATAACCCACCGCCCTGACCAGGATATGGGCGAGAAGAACGCGGTCGAGGTTACGGAGGTTATGTCGAGTTTACCCTAAAGCAGGCCCAGGTTGCCGATAAGACCCCATCTGCGGCGTTGCTCCTCGGCTGCCATCCTCAGCGTACGCCCGTGTACGCTTCCGGTGTCATCCTCCGGGGCGCCTTGCACCTGGGGCCTTCTAGGCAACCTGGGGTTACCTGCCGTCTGAAGCAGGCGTGGTCTGCTTCTTTTTTTATTTTCAGAATATGTCTGTAGGTGTTATTCTTATTGTATGAGTGGTGGAACGGCAGATGCAGGCGGGGAGGAAAGCGATGAAACGGTTCACGGATTTGAAGACCCGATTTTCCAGCGTCCATGATCTGATGAAGTACCGGGTTACGGAGATTTTGCTGATTTCGACGCCTTACGACGGCTTCGTCCTTGAGGAGGACGGGCAGCTGTCGGAGCAGCTTTATAATCAGTTCGCCGATCTGAATCTGCCGATAATCCCCCGGATCGAGAAGGTGTCCAGTCAGGAGGAGGCGTTCGAGGCTCTGGGGACGAGGACGTTCCACCTGATTATCACGATGTCCCGCGTAAGCGACCTGAGCGAGTTCGAGTTCGAGAAGGCGCTGAAGGAGGCCTGCCCGAACATCCCGATCGTCATGCTGTCGTATGACCGCCTGACCGAGGAGATGATCGCCAAGATCAGGAAGAATTCGTGCATCGACCGGGTTTTCTACTGGTCGGGCGACAACAAGATTTTGCTGGCGATTATCAAGTATGTGGAGGATAAGCTGAATGTCGAGGCCGATATCAAGCAGGGTGTGCAGGTTATCCTGCTGGTCGACGATTCGCCGGCATACTACTCGCAGATTCTGCCGATCATTTACACCGAGATTCTTACCCAGACGCGCTACCTGGTCAAGCACGCGATGAATATCAGCCACGGTCTCCTCAGGGTGCGCCTCAGGCCGAAGATTCTGCTGGCGGAGACCTTTGAAGAGGCGATGGCGATCATTTACCGCTACCGGCACAATCTCCTCGGGGTAATTTCCGACGTGAGCTTCCCGAAGGACGGGGCGATGGACCCGTCCGCGGGCATCGAACTGGCTCACAGGGTGAGGGAGATTATCAGCGATTTCCCGTTCGTCCTTCAGTCGGAGCAGGTCGAGAACGCCGACCGGGCGAAGGAGATCGGCGTTCATTTCCTTAACAAGAATTCGTCGAATCTGCTGCACGAGCTGCGGGCCTTCATTCTGGAGAATTACGGGTTTGGGTCGTTTATTTTCCGTTACCCGGACGGCAGGATTATCGACGAGGCCAGCGATATAACGAATTTTGAGCGGATCATCCGCGATCTGCCTGAGGAGAGTCTGTATTACCACGCGGCGAACAATCATTTTTCGCGGTGGTTCAGGGCCCGCGCCGAGGTGGAGGTGGCGGATAAGCTGCGCTATATCGACGCGGCGGAGTTCGCCAGCGTCGACGATATCAGGGAGTATATCCTCGAGGTGCTGAAAGCGTATTTCCAGCGCTATCAGTCGGGTGTCATCCTCGATTTCGAGGGGCTGACGAAGAAGGATATGGAGAATGCCTTTATCAGGCTGGGGAGCGGTTCGCTGGGCGGCAAGGCCAGGGGGATCGCGTTCATAAATTCGCTGATCACGAAAGCCCAGCTGACCGATAAGTACGAGGATATCAGGATCAAGGTGCCGCGGTCGTTCGTGATCTGCAGCGACGTTTACGAACAGTTCCTGGAGGAGAACGATCTGTACGGGTTTACGGCCAATACGCGCGACGAGGCGGAGATCGCCCGCGTTTTCCTGGCGGCCGAGCTGCCGGCGGCCATCGGGAAGAACCTGGAGGTGCTGACGCAGTACCTCCAGTGCCCGCTGGCGGTCCGTTCGTCGAGCATCCTCGAAGATTCGCGGGTGCTGCCGTTCGCGGGGATATACAAGACATATGTCGTGCCCAACAGCCACGAGGATCAGGCTGTCCGCTGCAAGCAGCTCTGCGACGCGGTGAAGCTGGTGTATGCGTCGGTTTTCTACGCGGCGCCGGTGCAGTACGCGAAGAATGCCGGCATCCGCATCGAGGAGGAGAAGATGGCCGTCCTCATCCAGGAGCTGGTGGGGGAAAGATACGGCGAGCTTTATTACCCGGTCATCTCCGGGGTGGCCCAGTCGTACAATTTTTATCCCTACGAGCCGATGAAGCCGGAGGAGGGAACGGTGAATCTGGCGCTGGGACTGGGACACGCGGTGGTGAACGGCGAGCAGGTGTACCGCTTTTCGCCGGCCCATCCCCGGCTGAACCCGCCGTACGCCGGACCGGGCGATTACTTCAAGAAGTCGCAGCGCTCGTTTTACGCTGTGAATCTGACGGCGTCCGCCGCTATCTCGCTGCGCGTCGACGACGATTACAGCTACGAGAAGCTGCCGGTGTCACGGGCGGAGCAGGACGGCACGCTGGATTTCGTAGGCAGCACTTATTCACCTGAGGACGATTATATCCACGACGATGTCAACCGGCCGGGCCCCAAGCTGGTGACTTTCGCCCCAATCGTCAAGCACGACCGGCTGCCGCTGACCGGCATTGTCAAGGATTTGCTCAGGCTTGGCAAGCAGTCGTTCGGCGCCGATGTGGAGATCGAGTTCGCCGTTAATATCCCCCAGGACCGAAATAGGAGCAAGGATTTTTATTTCCTGCAGATCCGCCCGATGGTGGTCGGTAGCGAGGCGGTCCAGGTAAGGCTGGACGACGGGGGCGATGCGCTGTGCTACAGCGACCACACGATCGGCAACGGGTTCTACGAGGATATCCGCGATATTATCTTCGTCGATCCTGAGGCGTTCGAGCTGAAGGACAGTGTCGAGATCGCGGCCGAGATCGGCGAGCTGAACGGCCGGCTTTTCCGGGAAGGGCGCCGCTGTCTGCTGATCGGCTTCGGCCGGATGGGTACCTCCGACAGATGGCTGGGCATCCCGCTGTCCTGGTCGCAGATGTCCCAGGCCCGGGTCATCGTGGAGGTCGACCGGGCGGATCTTCGCCCGGAGCCTTCGCTGGGCAGCCATTTCTTCCATAATCTGACGGCGACGAAGATGGGCTATTTCCATATCGGCTACGGCGGCGGGGGCGAGGCCCGTCTGGACTGGGACTGGCTGCTGCGCCAGCCGGTGCTCGACAGGACGAAGCGCGTGCGACTGGTAAGGCGGGAGGAACCGTATCTGGTGAAGATCGACGGGCGGAGCTTCCGGGGTGTCGTGTATAAATGAGCCGCCGGATTAATATGATTACCGGGACAACTATCACCATCCTACAGGAAAAATCGTAAATAAAGTATACATTATACATTTATTGGTGCTATAATTTATTTGGAATAGTCAATTAATTCCGATAGTCGGCTTTTTGTGGCAGGGGGGATGAGACAACCATAAAGAAGTCGGTCAAACGGGTATATTAGAGCTTAGAGAAAAAAGAGAAAATGGGGGAATTGATATGGCAAACGCGAAACAGTACTGCGAAGAGCTCTTTCAGAGAGTGACGGAGCGCAACGCGAACGAGCCCGAGTTTCACCAGGCGGTCAGGGAGGTCCTCGAGTCGCTGGTCCCGGTGCTGGAGAAGCACCCCGAGTACATCAGCACCGGCCTTATGGAGCGGATCGTCGAGCCTGAGCGCCAGATCATCTTCCGGGTGCCCTGGGTGGACGACACCGGCAAGGTGCGGGTCAACAGGGGCTTCCGCATCCAGTTCAACAGCGCCATCGGGCCGTATAAGGGCGGGATAAGGTTCCACCCGTCCGTTAACGTGGGTATACTAAAGTTCCTGGGCTTTGAGCAGACGTTCAAGAATTCGTTGACCGGCCTGCCTATCGGCGGCGGCAAGGGCGGCTCCGATTTCGATCCCAAGGGCAAGTCGGACGCGGAAGTTATGCGTTTCTGCCAGAGCTTCATGACTGAGTTATATAGGCATATCGGCCAGGACATCGACGTTCCCGCCGGCGACATCGGCGTGGGCGGCCGCGAGGTCGGCTTCATGTTCGGCCAGTTCAAGCGGATTAAGAACGCTTACGAGGCCGGGGTTCTGACCGGCAAGGGCCTGACGTTCGGCGGCAGCCTGGTCAGGACGCAGGCCACCGGCTACGGCCTGGTGTATTTCCTCGACGAGATGCTCAAGGACAAGGGGATGTCGATGGCCGGCAAAACGGTGCTCGTCTCCGGGTCGGGCAATGTTTCGATCTACGCTACCGAGAAGGTCCAGCAGCTGGGCGGCAAGGTCGTGGCGGTGAGCGATTCGAACGGCTATGTGTATGACGCCGAGGGCATCAACCTGGCGACCGTGAAGCGGATCAAGGAAGTAGAGCGGGGCCGGATTTCGGATTACGTCAAGGCGCATCCGCAGGCCGAGTACCACACCGGCTGCAATGGCATCTGGACGATCAAGTGCGATATCGCGCTGCCGTGCGCGACGCAGAACGAGATCAACGAGAGCGACGCCAAGATTCTCGTCAAGAACGGCTGCATCGCGGTGGCCGAAGGCGCCAACATGCCGACGACGCTCGAGGGGACGAAGGTTTTCCTGGACAGCGGCGTGATGTTCGGGCCGGCGAAGGCCGCGAACGCGGGCGGGGTCGCAACTTCGGCGCTGGAGATGAGCCAGAACAGCATGCGGCTGTCGTGGACGTTCGAAGAGGTGGACGCCAAGCTGAAGAATATCATGGTCAACATTTTCAAGAATTCCAGCAAGGCCGCCGAGGATTACGGCATGAAGGGCAATCTGGTCGCCGGCGCGAATATCGCCGGGTTTGCCAAGGTCGCCGAGGCGATGAAGGCCCAGGGGATCGTGTAACGGTTAATTGAATGCTCCCGGTTTGCCTTCGGGCGGATCGGGAGCATTTTTTTCGCCGGGCGCAGACGCGGCAAGGCCGCAGGGCGCCGATATGGTATAATGGAGGGTGAGTTTTTAGACAAGGTGGCATCGATGTGGGACACGGGATGGATATGTGGCTGTCGGGGCTGATTCTGGCCGCGGTGCTGGTGGTGTTCACGCTGGGGAAAAGCCCGCTGTTCCGCGTGGACCGGGCGGGAGCGGCCGTGATCGGCGCGGCGGCGACGGTCGGTACGGGGGTGCTGTCTTTTCAGGACGCGACGCTGGCGGTCGATTTCAAGACGATCATTATTCTCTTTTCGATGATGATCGTGGTCGCTAATCTGAAATTGGCCGGGTTTTTCGAGCTGATGGGCAACGCCGTCTGCCGGCGGGTGGCCGACGGAAAGCAGTTGCTGCTCGCCGTTATTATGGCCAGTGGCGTTATGTCGGCGGTGGCGATCAACGATATCGTCTGCCTGCTGTTTACGCCGGTGGTTCTCCTGGTGTGCAGGAAGGCCCGCTGCAATCCTTTGCCGCACCTGCTGGGGGTGGCGATGGCGTCGAATATTGGCAGCGCGGCCACGCTGCTGGGCAATCCGCAGAATATTCTCGTCGGCAGTCTGTCGGCGATGTCGTTCGGCAGCTACTTTCTGGCCGCGAGTCCGGTCGCGCTGGCGGGACTGCTTGCCGCTTATTGCGCGATAGCGTATTTTTACCGGGACGAGCTTGCGGGGGCTTTTGCCGTCCCCGCGGCCGGGTCGGCGAATATCCATATGTATTTGATCGTCAAAACGCTGTTTGTGCTGGCGCTGGTGCTGGGGGCGTATATGCTCGGCTATGACCTGGCGTTGGCGTCGAGCCTGGGAGGGGCGGCACTGCTGATAACGCGGCGCGTCAAGCCGAACAAGGTGTACGAGAGCGTCGATTTCAACCTGCTGGTGATTTTCGTGGGGCTGTTCGTCATTGTCGCCGGGGTGGAGCGCAGCGGGCTGACGGCGCTGCTGTTCGAGAATTTGTCTTTTTCCGGCGCCGGCAGTATGGGGATGTTTGCGGCGCTGACGCTTGTCCTGTCCAATATCGTCAGTAATGTGCCGGCGGTTTTGCTGATGAAGTTCCTTATTCCCGCCGATAATCCGGAGTATTGGTGGAAGGCTCTGGCTATGTTTTCGACGCTGGCCGGGAACCTGACGATTTCCGGGTCGATTGCCAATCTGATTGTCGTGGAGATCGCCAAACGCGAGCATGTGGCCGTGTCAGCCTGGGATTACGCCAAGGTGGGGGTCCCCCTTACGCTGGTCACGGTGGCGGCTGGGGTGCTGTGGCTTGCGGTCGCGGGCGGGTAGGTCGTCAAGGCGGCAAACTTGACATGGCCGCCGGTGGAAGGTATCATTATAGTGCTAAGATGCGGAGGAGGCTGGATAAAGGCCTCCTTTTACTATTTTTCGGGAAGGGAGCTAAAATATGGTCGCAAAAGGGAATCCGATAGTGAGGTTGGTCAAGAAGTATGTGCTGCTGTTTTTCGGCTCGATTGTGGCGGCGGCGGGACTGGAGTTTTTCCTGATACCGAATCAGATTATCGACGGCGGTATTGTCGGTATTTCGATTCTGCTGAGCCATATCGCCGGGTTCAATATAAGTATTCTGCTGGTGCTGCTGAACCTGCCGTTCCTGTATATAGGTTATATGCAGATCGGCAAGTCGTTCTGCCTTGCAACGCTGTTTTCGGTCGTGTCGCTGTCCGGCTGGGTGGCGGTTTTCCATCCGATTCCGGAATTAACCCAGGATTTTTTCCTGGCGGCGACGTTCGGCGGGGTGCTGGTAGGCATCGGGGTGGGGCTGATTATCCGTTACGGCGGCTCGCTGGACGGGACGGAGATCGTGGCGATCATCCTCGATAGGAAGAGCGGGTTTTCCGTGGGCGAGATTATCATGTTTTTCAATGTGTTTATTCTCGGCAGCGCCGGCTTGGTGTTCGGCTGGGATAAGGCGATGTATTCGCTGGTGGCTTATTTTG
This sequence comes from Sporomusaceae bacterium, assembly GCA_031460455.1. Lineage (NCBI taxonomy): Bacteria > Bacillati > Bacillota > Negativicutes > Selenomonadales > Sporomusaceae > Sporomusaceae bacterium. The sequence continues at coordinate 93,658 of JAVKTQ010000006.1, read as the reverse complement.
TGGCTTTCAAGGTGATCGATATTACGATCGAGGGCCTGGACGAGTCGAAGGGCGTGATGATCGTTTCCGATTGCGCCGAGGAGATAAAGACGACGCTGCTGGCCCGCCTGGGGAGGGGCGTGACTATCCTGCACGGCGAGGGCGGCTTCAGCGGCGATCCGAAGCAGGTGCTGTTTTCGGTGGTGACAAGGCTGGAGATCGCCAAGCTGAAGGCGATTATCGACGATATCGATCCGAACGCTTTTGTGACGATTCAGGATGTTCACGATGTTATCGGCGGCAGGGTGAAAAAGCGGGCGATCCATTGACAGGGGCGCCCAATAAAAATGACCGGCAACCGGGGATGCGGTTGCCGGTCATTTTGTTGCATATGGGGGATGGCGGAAAAGGCTAAGAAGGCCGGACGGCGTTTTGGGGGAGTGGCGGCGCGGCGGTATAAAGCTCGGCGGGGCGTCCAATACTAGCGACGAGGCTAAGCAAGGAGGATTGCCATGGATAAGGCTCTGGAACAGGTGATGGACGCGCTTGATGTTGAGACGTTTTTCGTCTGCGGCAGCGAGGAGGCGGGCCGCAAGTATATGCTCGGCCTGCTGAAGGAGTTCGGGTTCAAGGATGTGGATGTGGTTTTCGCCCAGTACGAGGGGCCGGGGGTGCGGGTGCGGGGCCGCGCGTATGTTTACCGACCCGCCGACCGGTACCGTTGGCTGCTCGGCGAGGCGGGCGGGGAGGCGAGGGTGTGAGCAGGGTGCTGCTGGCGCCGCTCGATCCGGTGCATGATATCGGTTTGAAGATGATCGCCCGCGGGCTGGAGCAGGCGGGGCACGAGACGGTGCTGCTGCCGCCCGATCTGACGCCGGAGGAGATCGTGAGCCAGGCGCTGAAGCAGGGCGCCGAGACGCTGCTGGTCGGGCGCACGCTGGGCTACGGCGTGGCCGAATTGCTGGCCCGGTTCATCGATCTGGCGGATGCGGCCGGCCTGCGCACGACGGCGCGCATCGGCATCGGCGGCATGGCTGTAAGGAGGGAGCTGGCGGCCGAGCTGGGGTTCGACGCCGGGTTCGGCCCCGGTACGTCGGTGGAGGAGGTGCGGTGTTTCGTCGAGCGGCGGGAGTATGTGCCCGACCCGACCCGTACTCACAAGGAGAAGGCGGATATGACGGCGGGCTACGATTACCGCTATCGCCATGCCGGCATCGCCGGAAAGCTGGCGACGATCAGCGCGATGATCGAGGACTGGGCGAGGGTGAGGACGTCGCCCGGCGTGGAACGGGCCCGGCTGCGCGACGAGCTGTGGGATGCGGCAAGGTGGCGGGCCCGCGAGGGCGACGGGGCGCTGTACGAGCATTATCCGGCGCTGTGCGGCGAGGTGCCGCAGAGGTATTACGCGACCGGCGAGCTTCATCCCAAGACGCGGCGGTTCACGAAGGAAGAGGTGGCCGGGCTGGAGAGCTACCTGGCGGAGACGAAGGCCCGCATGTCGGTGCTGAAGCTGCAGCACAGCCGCCGCAAGCCGCTGGTGTTCAACCAGTACGGTACCGGCTGCCCGTTCATGGATATCGGCCATATTCTGGCGAGCGAGGCGTGGGGGGCTGACGGGGTGGTGCATTTCGACCCGTCGTGGGGGGCTAGGACGGAGGGGTTTCTGGACGGGTTCCTTACCCACCAGGAGGACGGGACGGTGATAACGCCGGCCAATCTCAACCGCATCGGCGCCGGACTGGAGAAGTCGACGCTGTGGCAGGTGAGGGCGCACCGCGGCCTGAACACGCCGGAGACGGTGGTGCTGGCGGCGAAGCTGGGCGCTGATCTGACGAAGATCAATATTTGCTACGGGGCTTTAGGGGCGGGCACCGACCCCGCGCGGCTGACGGTGGATGGCTATAACGCCATTTTGTATGCGAAGAAATATAATTTGCCGTTCGATGTGGTGACGAATGAGGAGCTGGCCGGGGTGCCGGCTTATAAGGCGTTCGCCGGGATGCTGATTGTGGCCGATCTGGCGGTGCGCCTGGGGGCGCGGCCGATTCTCCAGCCGTTGTTCGCTTATTCGCCCGAGGTGATGATCCACGGGCTGATGGAGGATAATTACATCGATTTCAACGCGGCGAAGGTGATGGCGCTCAGGGGGATCGTGAACGCCCCGATTTGGCCGGGGGCGCCGATCGGGTTTCTGACGCATACCGAGGACCGGGTGCAGTCGGCGATGTCGACCGCCCTGCACGCCTGCCTGGCGGCGGCGCTGGAGGTGGACGCGATTTCGATCGCTTCGACGGATGAGGCGTATTCGGGGGGGCCGATCTCGGCACCGGCCAAGGTGGATACACTGAGGGCGGTGCAGGAGGGGTTCCGCTTTCTCGGTCAGGCGGGCATCGCGCCGACGGCGGCTGCGGACGCGGCGGCCGCGAAGCTGGTGGAAGGGATTGAAGGGGTGCTGGACGCGGTTATCAAGGAAGGGGATTTCGTGGCGGCGCTGCACGACGGGGCTTTGGGCAGCCGGGAGGAGGGGGCTTACCCCGGCCGGGCCGGGAAGGATACGGTGCGGACGGTCGGATGAGGCTTAGAGCTACATATTTTCCGCGTGTCGAGGGATGATAATGTCGTGAATCGGGCGACAGGGGGGCTAATATGAGTACTGATCCCTACGCGGCGGGCAAGTTCGCCGCCAATCCCTATGCGAAGAAGAGCGCGGTGGAGGGGGCGCTGGTGGTGTTGTTGCAGGGGAGGATGGAGGACCGGGGGCTGGCGCTGATTACGCCGATTTCCCGCTGCCTCCGCCGCCATGACGTGCATGAGCTCATCCTCACCGACGAGGCGGGGGCCAAACCCGGCAGCCGGGTTGACCGCATCGCTTATCTCGGCTTTTTCGCCGTGGCGGCGGGCGGGGTGCTGGTGAGCGGCGACGAGGTGCTGCTGGACGGCCGGCCGGTCGGGGTGCTTGCCGGGTTCGACGAAACGCATATGCCCAATCATCTGAATATCGTTATCAGGACCGACCGGCTGCTGACCGGGGTGGAGCTGGGGACGCCGTTGGGCGCCGCGGTGAGCTTCCGGTTGCCGGGCGAAGGAGGTGAGTAGCATGAGTATCGAGAGCAAACTGAAGGAGATGGGGCTGACGCTGCCGGAGGCGCCCAAGCCAGTGGCGGCGTATGTGCCGGCGGTGGCGTCCGGCGGGTATGTTTATACGGCCGGGCAGATTCCGTTCGTGGGCGGCGAGCTGAAGTACAAGGGCAAGGTGGGCCGCGACCTGGACGAGAGCCAGGGGTATGAGGCGGCCCGCGTGTGTGTGCTGAATTGCCTGAGCGTGATCAAGGCGCAGGTCGGCAGTCTGGATAATGTCGAGCAGGTGGTGAAGGTGACGGGGTTCGTGTCCAGCGCCCCCGGGTTTAACGGCCAGCCGAAGGTTATCAACGGGGCGTCGGAGCTTTTGGGACAGCTTTTCGGCGACAAGGGCCTGCACGCCCGGTCGGCGGTGGGGGTGAACGAGCTGCCGCTGGACGCCGCCTGCGAAGTGGAAATGATCGTGAAGGTGAAACAATAGAAGGGGGATTGGGCAATGGCCAAGTTCAAGTATAAGTTTCAGATGTACAAGTATCTCCAGATGAATATCCCGACAATCTACGCCGAGGCCAAGGCGGCGGCCGACGAGATCGGCATTCCCGCCGAGATCAGGGGCAAGTTCGGGATGACGGGCGGCATATCCGGCTGTCCGGCGCCGCTGCGCGAGGATATCATGAGGGCCAGCGAGGAGGCTGCCAAGACGGTAACGCCGTTGGCGGGAATGGTGGACCAGATCCGCGAGCTTGTCAAGGATCTCTACGGCGACGGGTACGACGCCGCACCTGTCAGCACGTGCGAGGCAGGCCTCTGGTGCAGCTTCGATTCGCTGTTTACGCCGCCGGCCCTGGGGCGGGGCGACTGCTACCGGGCCCGCTATATCGCGCCGCTGGAGAAGCATTTCCACCACCAGGGCGGCTATGGGCGGCCTTTCCCCGGCAAGTATAAGGATATTATCGCCGACCGCGGCTCGACGCCCGGCGAACTGGGCTTCTATGGCAAGCGCCAGAATAATCTCGACACGCTGATCGTGCCGCTGGAGGGGGCCAACTACCCGGTCCACGGCATCAAGTATCACCCGGTGCCGCTGCTGACGAAGGTCGACCCTGAGGCCACTTATGAGGCGATGAAGAAGGTGGCCGAGCGGCACGGCAATATGCTGACAGGCATGACGTCGCTGGCGTACGAGACGCCGGGCTACGGCTACGGGGCGAAGGATGCGGACGGCACGCCGAAGCTGCAGAAGCTGTACGCCAAACTGTGCAAGGAGTACAACATCCCTTATGTACTTGACAACGCCTGGGGCGTGCCAGGCATCGGCCACGATATCCGCAAATCGGGCGCGGACGCGATCATCTACTCGATGGACAAGGCGAGCGGCTGTGCGACGAGCGGCCTGATTATCGGCAAGGAGGACGTGATGGTTCCCATTCGCCGGGCGATGGGCATGCACGGCGACCGCTGGGGGACTACCGCATCCTACGGTAAGGCCGCCTATGTCACGTTCGACCCCGGCAAGGAGGCGCTGGCCACCCAGATCCAGGCCCTCAAGGTGCTGCGCGATAATCCGGAGGTTTACACCAAGTCGGTCGACGACCTCTACGACGTGGTCAAGGAAGAGTTCGACAAGATTCACCCGACGATCAAGGCGGGGCTTATTATTACCAAGTCCTACAATTCCCGGGCCGTCGAGGTCAACTACGAGGGCACCTGGAAGGATGGCCAGATGGGGTTGCCGATCTTCGCGATCGAGGATATGTATTCGGGCACGAACATCTTCCAGAGCGGCATGGCGCAGATGGGCGTCATCCCGACGGTGGCTTACGACGGCAACATCTACATTTCGCCCGACCTGGCGACGACCGACAGCAAGGGCAATCTGCTGAAGGATGTGTTCCGCTACGGCATCAAGGCGCAGGTGAGGCTGATGGAGATTGTCGCCAAGCACGTGGGCTTGATTTAGCGGCTGCCTAAAAAGTCCATCTGCGGCGTTGTTCCTCAGAGCGCTTGCTAGCGTACGCACCGAGTACGCGTCGCGGCGCGCTCTTCCGGTACGCCTTGCATCTGGAGCTTTTTAGACAACCTTAGAAAGTCTGCAAAGGAGGGAATTAGTTATGTCTAAGAAGGTTGTCGTGGTCGGCGGCGGCTGGGCGGGCAGCGCGGCGGCGCTGGCGGCCCGCAAGGCGGGCTGCGAGGTGGAGCTATTCGAGCGGGCCGATATGCTGCTGGGCACCGGGCTGGTGGGCGGTATCATGCGCAATAACGGCCGCTTCCCCGCCACCGAGGAGATGCTGGCCATGGGCGGCGGCGATCTCTTCCAGATCGCCGACGCCAACGCGCGCCACAAGAATATCGAGTTTCCCGGCCATAAGCACGCCAATCTGTACGATGTGGCGCTGATCGAGCCGGCGGTCAAGAAGGCGGTGGAGGGCGCCGGCATCAAGGTGCATATGCACTGCCGCGTCAAGGAGATCGAGAAGGACGGCAACAGGATCACGAAGGTTACCGCCGAGGGCCATCACGGCGAGCCGGATGTCGCGGCGACCGGCGACACGTTCGTCGATGCCGCCGGCACGGCCGGGCCGCAGGGCAACTGCATGAAGTACGGCAACGGCTGCGCGATGTGCATTTACCGCTGTCCGACCTTCGGGCCGCGGTTCTCGATCGCCGCCAAGGCGGGGGCACCGGAGATCATGGGCCAGAAGGCCGACGGCACGCTGGGGGCGATGAGCGGGTCGTGCAAGCTGCACAAGGATTCGCTGTCCAGGGAGATTCACGAACAGCTCGACCGCACGGGGGTGGTGGTCGTGCCCATCCCGGCCAGCCTGCGCAAGAGCATGGAATCGCTGGGGCAGAAGGCCTGCCAGCAATATGCGCTGAAGGAGTTCGCCGAGAATGTCATTCTGCTCGACACCGGCCACGCCAAGCTGATGTCGGCCTATTATCCGCTCGATATCCTCCGCCAGATCCCCGGTTTCGAGAACGCCCGCTTCGAGGACCCGTATTCGGGCGGCATCGGCAATTCTATGCGCTATCTGGGGATGCTGCCGCGCGATAACGCCCTCAAGGTGGAGGGGCTGGACAACGTTTTCTGCGGCGGCGAAAAGGCCGGGCTGCTGGTGGGCCACACCGAGGCGATCATCACCGGTACGCTGGCGGGCCATAACGCGGCCCGGGCGGCGTTCGGACAGGAGCCGGCGACAATTCCCGAGAGCCTGGCCTGCGGCGACGCGATCGCTTTTGTGCGGACGAGCATGCAGACCAAGGAGGGACTGACGAAGAAGTACACTTTCTCCGGCTCGGTGTATTTCGAGCATATGAAGGAGAAGAACCTGTATACGACCGACGTGGCCGCTATTCAGAAGCGGGTGGCGGATGCCGGGATGACGGGCTTTTTCTCTAAGAAATTAGGGTAGCGATACCGGGGCATAGGGCAGGAAGTCCATCTGCGGGGAGCATAAGCAACGCATTATGCTCCCTTTTGCGTATAAAAATTGACCGGCCGGCAGGGCTTGACGGGCCGGCTGCTGAATTAATTAATGCTATTATTATCTGTAGGTGATGGTATTGCTGGAAATCAGGCTGGGTATCGCCGGCACCGCCAAGAATACGGGCAAGACGACAGCCACCGCCGCTATCATGCAGGAACTGAGGGCGCGCGGGGTCGGGTTCTGCCTGACGAGCATCGGCTATGACGGCGAGAATATCGATAATGTCACCGGCCTGCCCAAGCCCAAGCTGCGGGTGGAGCCGGGCGACGTGGTGGCGACGGCGGAGAAGTGCCTGGAGGTGAGCACGGCGGGACTGAGCCCGCTGCTGGCGACCGCCATTCAGACTCCTCTCGGCCGCATCCATGTGGCCAGGGTGACGGCCAGCGGCCTGGTGGTGACGGCCGGCCCGAACAAGAGCACCGAGGTGCGGGAGCTGGCCGGGATATTGAGCCGCCTGGGGCCGGGGGCGACGATTTTTGACGGCGCTTTAAACCGCATCGCGCCGATGGTGGAGACGGATGGGTTCATCCTTGCGACCGGCGCATCAAGGACGCCCGACATCCCCCGCCTCGCCCAGGAGACGGGCGTGATCTGGCGGCTCTCCACGCTGCCGGCGGTGCCGCGGGCCCAGGCGCTGGCCGAGAAGCAGCTGACGCAGGTGACGCTGCTCGACGCCGACCTGGACGAAATAAAAACCTGGCCGCTGTCCTCGCTGCTGACGGAGAAGGACGTCGACCAGGTGCTTGAAGAGCATATTCCGAAGTATGCTTATCTGTATGTGCCGGGGGTCATCGGCGAACGGGCCCTGAAAGCCCTCGGCGACCGGCTGGCCGAGAAGCCGCGGCCATTTCTGCTGGCGTTCGCCGACCCGGTGAAGCTGCTGGTGACCGGCAACCCGGTGACCTACCACGAGCTGCTGATGGCGGCCGAGCGGGGCGGGGCGGTGGCCGGGGTGGTGAAGAGGGTGCCGCTGCTGGCGGTGACGATAAATCCCTTTTATCCGGAGTACCGGGTGGAGACCAAGGCGTATAAGCCGGCGTTCGTCGATTTCGTCCGCCTGCAGGTGGCGGTGCGGAACAGTGTGAAGGTGCCGGTTTACAATGTTGTCAAGGAGGGCGCCAGGGGGCTGGTCGATATCATCCTCGCCAACGCCCGCCGCTGGGAGAACCCGGATGTGATGACATTCTAGCGTTACCGGGGCCGCTTTTCGAGGCCGTACAGGTCTTCGAGCCTGTCGCTCATTAGGGCGTGGGCGTCGGCAACGGCTTGGTTATAGATGTGGGGTCCGACGGTTTCGAGGATGAAGGCGAGCACGGCGGCGGCCTGGAAGTCGCTGATTTCCTCGTCCCGCTCGCGGGCGAAGTATTCTTTGATGCTGCTGATAAGATCCTGTTTTGTTTCTTTGCTCAGTTCGATGGGTTTCATCGTTGCCTCGCCTGCCTAGATTGGAGTGTGAGAGGGTGGCTCCCTAGATAATCTGGAGAAGCTTAAAGTCGAGGGCGTCGCAGGACACCAGATAGTGCACCGTGCCGGCGAAGTCGCCGACGGGGGCGGTGTTGACCGCTTCGTTGTGGAGGTGGCCGTAGACGCAGACGGCGACGCCGAACTCGGCCATGAGGTCGGTGAAGCCGGTGGCGTCGGCGTTCGTGCGGGGCGGGTAGTGGAGCATAAGGATGAGGCGTGTATAGCCGGCATCGCGGGCGGCGGCGAGGGAAGCCCGCACGCGGAGGAGCTCGCGGCGGTAGATGACCTCGTCTTCTTCGCCGAAGGCCGAGTCGCCGGGCAGCAGCCAGCCGCGGCTGCCGCACACGGCCCATTCGCCGGCGGCGGCGAAGGTGTTTTGGAGGAAGGTGAAGCGACCGCCGGTGGCGGCGTTCATCTTGGCGAGCGTCTGCCACCAGTAGTCGTGGTTGCCGCGGACGAGGATTTTGCGCCCCGGCAGGGCGGCGATCTCCTCGAGGTCGGGCAGCGCCTCGGGCAGCTTCATGGCCCAGGAGATGTCGCCGGCGATGAGGACGGTGTCCTCGGGGGCGACGCGTTCCAGCCAGTCGGCCTTGATTTTGTCCCAGTGGCCGAGCCAGCGGTCGCCGAAGATCGACATTGGTTTGCTCGGCGGGTTGCCGGACAGGTGGGTGTCGGCGATGGCGAATATCTTCATGGTTGGTCCCTTCGGCGTTATTTCCTATTTTGATTATAGCAAATAAGGACGGGCAATGGCAAAAACGGCCGCCCGGCGACAAAAGAGCATACGAAGAGGAGTTGCTGCAATTATGAAACCGATCATCGGCATCACCATGGGCGACGCGACCGGCGCCGGCCCGGAGATCATCGTCAAGGCGCTGGAGGACAAAGGAGTGTATGATGTCTGCCGGCCGCTGGTTATCGGCGACCTGGGCATCATGGCGCGGGCGGCGGGGATCGTGAATATCCCGCTGAAGTTCCGCCCGGTGGAGAAGGTGGCTGAGGCCGCTTTCGCCTACGGGACGGTCGATGTCATCGACCTGAAGAATCTGCCCGCCGATCTGCCGTTCGCCAAGGTGGACGGCCGCGCCGGCAAGGCGGCGTTCGAGTATGTGGCCAAAGGGGTGGAACTGGCGATGCAGGGCGATATAGCCGCCATCGCGACCGCACCGCTCCACAAGGAGGCGCTGAACGCCGGCGGGTACCATTACCCCGGCCATACCGAGATTCTCGGCGATCTTTCCAATACGAAGGGGTACGCGATGATGCTGACCGGCGGGCCGCTCAGGGTCATCCACGTGACAACCCACGTGTCGCTCCGCCAGGCCTGCGACCTGGTGAAGAAGGAGCGGGTGCTGCGGGTCATCGAGCTGGCGGATATGGCCGCGAAACAGCTGGGCTTTGCCAAGCCGCGGATCGCGGTGGCCGGACTCAACCCCCACTCGGGCGAGGGCGGCCTGTTCGGCGACGAGGAGATCAAGGAGATCATCCCGGCGATCGAGGAGGCGAAGGGGCGGGGCTACGACGTGACCGGCCCGGTGCCGCCCGATACGGTGTTTTACCGCGCGGCGCTCAAAAACCATTTCGATATCGTCGTGGTGATGTACCACGACCAGGGGCATATCCCGCTGAAGGTGCTGGGGTTCGAGGAGGGGGTCAATGTGACCGTCGGCCTGCCGTTCATCCGCACGTCGGTGGACCATGGCACCGTTTTCGGCAAGGCGGGCAAAGGCACGGCCGATTCCCGCAGTATGAGCGAGTCGATTTATCTGGCCGCCAAGATGGCCGGCCAGGGCAAATAGGAGAGGGGGGCCAGAAGTGGCTGCGATCAGCGTGAAGCTGCCTTATGGCAGGGAGACGGTGGCGGTGAGCGTCCCCGCCGCCAATCTGCTCGGCGTTTTTTCTCCCAAGGACGTGCCGCCGGTGGCCGATGTGAAGGCCGAGGCGATGCGGGCGGTGAACGCGCCGATCGGCGCGAAGCCGTTGCGCGAGCTGGCGAAGGGGGCGAAGAGTGTTGTCATCGTCGCCGACGACAATACGCGCCTGACGCCGACCGATAAGATAATCCCCATTCTCCTCGACGAGCTTAACGCCGCCGGGGTGGCGGACGGGCAGATTGCGGTCGTGATCGCGCTCGGCACGCACCGCTTCATGACCGACGCGGAGATCCTTGCCAAGTTCGGACCCGAGGTGGTCCGCAGGGTAAGGGTGGTCAACCACGATTACAAGAACCCGGCCGAGCTGGTCGAGCTGGGGACGACGGCCAACGGCACGTACGTGGCGGTGAACCGCGAAGCATACGAGGCCGATTTCAAGCTTGGCGTGGGCAGCATCGTGCCCCACCATATACCGGGCTTCGCCGGCGGGGCGAAGATCGTCCAGCCCGGCATCTCCGGCGAACGGACGACGGCCGAGACCCACCTCCTGAGCGTGCGGGCGCCGCGCTCGTACCTCGGCGTGACCGACAACCCGGTGCGCCGCGAGCTGAACGAGATCGCCCGCTCCATCGGCCTGAACACGATTTTCAACACGGTGCTTAATCGCCACGGCGAGGTTGTCGGGGCGTTCTTCGGCGACGTGGTGGCGGCGTTCGACGCGGGCGTGGAGCTGTCGCGGGCGGTGTACGCGGTGGAGGTGCCCGAAGAGGCCGATATCGTGGTGTCGAGCTCCCACCCGTGCGACCTGGAGTTCTGGCAGGCTCACAAGACGCTCTACCCGTCCGACCTGGCCGTGAAGGCCGGGGGGATTATCATCCTCGTGACGCCGTGCTACGAGGGGGTGGCGGTGACCCACAGCGAGATGCTGGATTACACGGCCAAGGGGTCGTGCGCTATCCGCGACCTGGTGTCGTGCAAGCAGCTCGGCGACGAGGTGGCGGCGGCGCTGGCGATCGCCTGGGCGCAGGTGAAGGAGCGGGAGACGGTGTATATCGTGTCGGGCGGCATAGCTGACGCCGAGGCGGTGAAGCTGGGCTTCACGCCGTTTGCCACCGTGCAGCAGGCGCTGGATGCGGCGCTGGCGGCGAAGGGGCCGGGGGCGAAGGTGACGGTGCTGACGCACGCCCCGGATATGCTCCCTGTGGTTAAATTTGTGCCTTAAAATTTAGAGGCTGGCGATAAAGCCCCATCTGCGGCGTTGCTCCTCGTCTGCTTGCTAGCGTACGTTCCGAGTACGCGTCGCGGCGCAGACTCCGGGGCGCCTTGCAGCTGGGGCTTTCTAGCCAGCCTTTCGCAGATATTTTAGGGAACGACTTAGGGGTTGCAATTCCGCTTATGAAAGGGACGCTTTGTCCCGGCGGAGCCAGTCGGCGAGGACGGTTTCGCGGTGTTTTCTGACGGCGGCGAGTTTGGCGGCGTCAGACCAGTCGTAGATGCCGCGGCCGGTTTTCGCTCCCAGGTCGCCGCGTTCCTTGGCGGCTGCGAGGGCCGCAGGCGGGGCGGGGCTGGCGCAAAGATCGGGCAGGAGGTAGGCGGCGATGCTGTGGAAGATGTCCACGCCACCAAGGTCGGCGGTTTCCAGCGGGCCGGTGGCCGAGATCCGGCGGCTGAGGTGTTTCATCGTCGTATCGACAGTTTCCGCTGTGGCGATGCCTTGCTCGACGAGGTAGAGCGCTTCGCGGAGCAGGGCGAACTGGAGGCGGTTGGCGATGAAGCCGAGGGCTTCCCGCTTTAGGGTGACGGGGATTTTGCCGATCTTTTTCAGCAAATCGCAGGCGGCGTCGACCGTTTCCGAAGCGGTGGCTTCGCCGGGAACGACTTCGACGATGGCCATCAGGTGGGGCGGGTTGAGGAAGTGGGCGGCGACGAAGCTCTCCGGGCGCCTGAGGCCGGCGGCGATGGCTGTGGGGCTGAGCCCCGAGGTGTTTGAGGCGAAAATGGCGTGGGCGGGGCAGTGTTTTTCGAGGGCGGCGAAAACTTCGCGCTTGACGGCCAGGTCCTCGGACACCGACTCCATGACGAAATCGGCGCCGGCGGCCGCCGCGGCGAGGTCGGCCGTGCCCGTAATCCGGGCGACGGCGGCGGGAATATCCGCGGGGGAAACGAGGCCGTGCTCGCGGCAGGAATCGAGGCAGGCGCGGACGCCGCGAAAGCCGCGCTCCACGCTCGGCTCGCTGCGGCCGTACATGCGCACGTCGTAGCCGGCCAGGGCAAAAAGGGCGGCCATATAAGGGCCCATCGTCCCGGTGCCGACGCTGCAGATGGTCTTGATTTCGCTCATTGAGGCAACCTCCCCGGATGCTTGATATGGTTCTTGAAGGTTACTCTTTTGACGCAAGGGTTATTTTTCCTGCCGGGCGTAAGGGCGTATTGCCGAGCGCCTTTTGGCGTTTTGGGTGAACCACCACGCTGCGGGCGGCGGTCTTACTAACCTCGTCGCCGACTCCACCGTAGTATCGACAAATTCACATCCATGTTCATTTGTCGCTCTCGCGTCCGTCCATGGACGCTCGTACGGTGTCGTTAGCGGCTCTCTCGCTAAGTAGCGGCCGCCGTCCTCGCTACCGGCGGTTCGCCCAAAACGCCAACGGCGCACAGTGTTTGCCGGCGGTCGCCAGCGGCGAGGTTTGTTTTTTGGCATAAGGGATGAGTTAAGGACGGGATTTTGGCATGGATGAAAAAATCGCCGCGTTAGGCGAGCTGCTGATGGGGGCGAATTATGCCATCGCTTTTACAGGTGCGGGCATTTCGACCGAGAGCGGCATACCGGATTTCCGCAGCCCCGGGGCGGGGCTGTGGGAAAAGATCGACCCCGAGCTGCTGTCGGCCCGCACGCTGCGCACCGACCCGGCGCTGTTTTACCGCTGCTGGCGGGAACTGGAGAGCTTGACGGCCGGCAAGCTGCCCAACAAGGGGCACGCGGCGCTGGCGGAGCTTAGCCGCCTGGGGACGCTGCGGGCGGTCGTGACCCAGAACATCGACGGGCTCCACCAGCAGGCGGGTTCGAAGCGGGTGTTCGAGGTGCACGGCAACCTGGAAGGGTGCCGCTGCCTGGCCTGCAAAAGCGAACACCCGGCGGCCGCGCTGCGAGAGCAGCTGGCCGCGGGGGCGGAGGCGCCGCTGTCGCCCTGCTGCAAGGCGGTGCTCAGGCCGTCGGTCGTGCTGTTCGGTGACCGCATGGCGGCCGATTTTGCCGCCGCCCAGCAGGAGGCTTTCCGCAGCGACTTCGCGCTCGTCGTCGGCACCAGCCTGACCGTCTGGCCGGCGGCGGAGATACCGCTGACCGTCGGCCGGTTCGCGATCGTCAACCGCGATGAAACGGCCCTCGACGACCGGGCGGAATTGCGCATCGCGGGGCCGATAGGGGAGACGTTGGCGAAGGTTGTGGAGTATGTGAGGGAGAAGCGGAGCACCCCGTGAGGGGTGCTCCGTTTCTTTTGAATAGACAATAACTAATAACAATATGTCACATTTGAACAAATTTCTATAAATCATGGCAGCAAATGTAAAACATTTGTAGATTCTGGAGGGGAAAATAATATGATGACGAAGGTCTTTCTCATATGAGTTAAAGGTGGTCGATGAGATGAATACGGATAACCACTCTAATATTTTAACCATTAAATCTACTTCAAAGAATACAGCAACCGTTAATGATATTGTATTAAGAGAATTGGAGAGGGCAAGGCTTGTTTTTAGACCACAAATGGTAAATAATCAAGAAAACCCTAGCGCATCTATTAAAGGAGTCTTTATATATCAACGAAAAGATAAAAATAGTAGTTGGGAAGATCTTAAGGAGTTCGATCTTAACCAACTTAAATCAGGTGAGGGGTTTAAGTTAGAACTTAAATCGAGGGAGCTACTAGAATTATTTCAACAAGTAGAGCAGTTATATAAGATTTACGGTACTCACGGAATACCATATGGACAGAAGAAATTTATCTTAACAGACAAAAATTCAGCTCAAATCATTGAAGCTATAATGGATAATGATAGCTTCATAACGGAACTCTTACAAAAAAATAACCACAGAGTTGTATTTGAATGCGTCAAGAAGTTGGCTGAAATTGGTAATCTTCCAGCAATCATAGAAAAATTGAAGGACCTTGAAATAGCCAACCTGGAACAGCTTAATTCGGTGATTGGGATAACAACCCTTAAAAGAGTAGAAGATATATGGGAACAAAATAAGTCGAACAGTAATGAAGATTTTTGGCAAAAAACTTTCAAGAATCACTCTTGGGTGATATCCCAAGTGTTTGCTTGTCCTGTTGTCATAATGAAGGAGAAAGTATACGTTGGCGGCAAAGGGATAGACAACGAAGGTGGAAAAGCAGTAGATTTTGTTTACCAAAATAAAGTGACTGAAAATATAGTTCTCATTGAAATAAAGACGCCGCAAACAAAACTTATAGGCTCTGAATACCGTGACGATGTTTACTCAATTAGCCAATCTCTTTCGGGAACAATAAATCAGGTCTTATTCTATAAAGATGAATTTCAAAAGAATTATTATAGTTTATGCTATAAGGCTGGAAGCAGTCTAAGTGTGTTAAATCCTAAATGTGTCGTTATTGCAGGCTCATTAGAAAACGAAATGTCTGACAAGGCTAAAAGAAGCTCGTTTGAGATATTTAGGAGAGAACTTAAGGATGTTGAAGTAATAACTTTTGATGAATTGTTTGGAAAGGTCAAGTTACTATTAAATTTGCTCTGCAAATGAAGACAAAAAGTTACGCCGGAGGCGGCGGAGGGTGCAGGCGTATGCGCCGTTGCGGAGGCTGATACGCGCCGTTGGCGAAGCAGGCCGGTAACACAACGTACGCCCGACCATGGACGGTCGGGCGAGGTCGCAAGGAGCGTGATGCGACTTTTGCGGGCGGTACGGCGGTGTCGGCCCAAGCCTTACGGCGCGTTCAGCCGGAGCTTGGGCGCAGTAGCCTGTGTCCTCCGCCCGAAGGCTTTGTTGATAGTAGTCGCCCCGTAAAGGGGCTATTTTTTATTCCCCGGCGGGGCCGGATTAACCCCCGTGACGCAGACGGCGGCGGAATGCCCCAAAACTTTTTCGTGCAGCCGGACGGTGGCGAAGCCGGCGGCTTCGAGCTGGCGGCGGAGTTCTTTGCCGAGCAGGCGGACGTAGGCTTCGCTCGCCTCTTTTTCCGGCGGCCGCACCGCCACCGCTAGCCTGCCGCCAGGCGCAAGCGCTTTCCCGACGACTTTGAGGATATCAGCCGCCTTGTCGTCCGGGAGGGCCGCGTTTACGGCCACAGCTCTGGCGAACGGCGCGGCGAAGGCGGGCAGGCCGCGGGCGATATCGGTCTGCACCAGCATCGCCCGCCCCGCTTTGATAGCCCGCGCGTTTTTCCGCCATGCCTCCCCGATCGCCTCCTCGGAAGCGTCGACGCCCACGACGAAAACATCCTTGCGGGTTGTGACGATTCTCTTCATCGCCGCGCCGGGGCCGCAGCCGATTTCGAGCACGGTGTCGCCCGGCCGGATTTCCAGCAGGGCGAGCACCCAGTCGTGCAGCGCCCTGTCGCCCCCGCCCAGCAGCCGACCGATGAATTTGCCGATAGAAGCCATGCTCCGCCCTCCTGTTTTCATTATCGCCATAACGGGGCGTAATATACCCGGTTGTTGCTCGGACGCAACGCGTGTTGCGCTGACGCAACGGAAGGATACCTTTTTCCGGCCCGTTGCCGGCGCGCAACGCCTGGCGGGCTGGTAAAAGCTTGACACACCGGCTTTTGCTGCGAGTGGTACGATATTTGCTATATATTTTCCTCGAAAAGGAGGAATTTTTTTGCATTGGGCGAAATAATTTTGCGTAATATGTTTTGCGTGCAAAATATATTTTTTAGAAATGTGGGCGAAACGCCCGTGGGGAGCGGAGGGGTTGCTAAGAGAATACGGCTTGACCGACTAAAGAAATCATCGAACCGAAGGAGGATATAGCATGGAAATAGTCGTTTGCGTGAAACAGGTTCCCGATACGACCGAGGTCAAGATCGACCCGGTTACGAACACGCTGATCAGGCAGGGGGTGCCGAGCATCGTCAACCCCTTCGATAAGTTCGCGCTGGAGATCGGCCTGCAGCTGAAGGAGAAGCACGGCGGCCGGGTGACGGTGATCAGCATGGGCCCGCCCCAGGCGAAGGACGCGCTGAAGGAGTGCCTGGCGATGGGCGCGGACGCGGCGGTGCTGGTGAGCGACCGGGCGTTCGGCGGCGCGGATACGCTGGCGACTTCGTATACGCTGGCGGCGGCGGTCCGCAAGCTGGGGAACGCCGACCTGATTCTGTGCGGCAAGCAGGCGATCGACGGCGATACCGCCCAGGTGGGCCCGGAGATGGCCGAGCACCTTGGCTGGACGCAGGTGACTTACGCGGCGAGCGTGGAGATCGACGGCACGAAGGTGAAGGCCCAGCGCGAGCACGACGAGGGCTATGATGTGATTTCGACCCAGCTGCCGGCGGTGGTGACGATTATCAAGACGGCGATCGAGCCGCGCTATCCGACGGTGAAGGGCACGATGAAGGCCAACCGGACGGAGATCCCGGTGTGGACGGCCGCCGATCTGGATGTCGACCCCGACTGCCTCGGCCTGAATGGCTCGCCGACCAAGGTGAAGCGCATCTTTACCCCGCAGCGCCAGGTGCACGGGGAGATTATCGAAGGCGAACCGCGCGAGGCGGCCGCCGCCCTGGTGGAAAAACTGCGGGAATTGAAGATCGTTTAGGGAGGAGCGGGACAAATGGCGATTATGATTAAGACTGAAGAATGTATCGGCTGCGGCGCGTGCGTCGGCACCTGCCCCTTCGGGGCGATCGTGCTGGAGAACGGCAAGGCTCGGATTACCGACGCCTGCACTTCGTGCGGCGCGTGTGTGGATAGCTGCCCGGTAGGGGCGATTGTATCGGATGCGCCGGCGGGCGAGACGAAGAAGGAGGCCGACAGCGCCGCGAGCGGCGTGTGGGTGTTCATCGAGCAGCGCGGCGGCCATATCCGCAATGTGTCGCTGGAGCTTATCGGCGAGGGCCGCAAGCTGGCCGACGAGCTGGGCGAGGAGCTGGCCGGGGTGGTGATCGGCGACGATGTGGCCGGGCTGGCCAAGGAGGTTTTCGCCAGCGGCGCCGACAAGGTTTATCTGGTGGAGCACGCGCTGCTGAAGGATTACAATACCGACGGCTACGCGGCGGCGTTCACGGCGCTGATCGGGAAGTACAATCCGTCGGTGATATTGCTGGGGGCGACGAACGACGGCCGCGACCTGGGCCCGCGCGTGGCGGCCAGGGTGAAGACCGGCCTGACGGCCGACTGCACCGGCCTGAGCATCGACCCGGAGACGAAGCTGGTGGCCTGGACGCGTCCGGCCTTCGGCGGCAATATCATGGCGACGATCTTCTGCCCTGACCGCCGGCCGCAGA
The DNA here is from genome assembly GCA_031460455.1 of Sporomusaceae bacterium. NCBI lineage: Bacteria > Bacillati > Bacillota > Negativicutes > Selenomonadales > Sporomusaceae > Sporomusaceae bacterium. The sequence goes on along the minus strand of JAVKTQ010000006.1, from coordinate 76,285 downwards.
TGGGCACGGTGAGGCCGAAGGTGTTCAAGAAGCCGCAGCCCGATTACGGCAAGAGCGGCGCGCTGGTGCGCGAGAGCATAACGCTGGCGGCGGCCGATGTGCGCACGAAGCTGGAGGATGTTATCCAGGTGTGCACGACGAACTGCAATCTGGAGGATGCCGAGATCATCGTGTCCGGCGGCCGCGGCCTGGGCAACCCGGAAGGGTTCAAGCTCATCCAGGACCTGGCCGACGCGCTGGGCGGCACGGTGGGCGCGTCGCGCGCGGCGGTGGACGCAGGCTGGAAGCCGTATCCCCATCAGGTGGGGCAGACAGGCAAGACGGTGGGGCCGAAGATTTATTTCGCGTGCGGCATTTCGGGCGCTATCCAGCATCTGGCGGGCATGCAGACGTCGGATATGATCGTGGCGATCAACAAGGACCCGGACGCGCCGATTTTCAAGGTGGCCCATTACGGTATCGTCGGCGATCTGTACGAGGTAATTCCGGCGATTATCGCCAAGTTGAAAGATTAATTTTCGCTAACTCGCACCATTCGCAGGAATATTCTGATAATTAACAGAATATAGTGGAACGTCTAGCAATTTTTAGGGACGTGATGCGAATGTTCGTGAAAGATGTGATGACCCGCGAGGTGCTGACTGTGACGGAGTGGGTGCCGGTCACCGAGGCCGTCCAGTTGCTGAGGAAACATAAGGTTAAGGGCATTCCGGTGGTGGACGCCGTCGGCCGGGTGTGCGGCTTGTTCACCGTGAAGCATCTTTTTCAGGTGGTGGCGGACGAGGGCAAGCTGGCGCTGCCGGTCAGGGAGCTGATGCAGCGCGAGGTGACGGTTATCAAGGACGATACGCTGCTGGAGGAGACGTGCGGCTTTCCCCAGAAGCGGCTGCCGGTGGTGGACGGCGACGGCAACCTGGTCGGCATGCTTACGAAGAGCGATATTATCCGCGGTTTCAAGACGACGTTTGTGCATGCCCGCCAGGAACTGAAGGCGGTGCTGGAGGCGACGCCCCACGGGATCGTGGCTGTCAATCCCCACGGCTATATAACGTTCATTAATCCGGCGGCGGAGAATGTCCTCCGCCTGAAGGCCAGGCAGGTGATCGGCGGCGATGTGTCGGATTTTATCCCGAACTGCGCCGTTTCCGAGGTGCTGGCGACCGGCCGCGTGATCCGCAATTTCAAGAATACGATCAACGGCAACTCTTATATCGCCCACGCCGCGCCGATCATGGACGGCAGCGATATCATCGGCGCGGTGGCGTCTTTCCAGCCGTTCAGCGAGATCGAGAGCCTGGCCGACGAGCTGGGGGTGGTCAAACAGCTTTACAAGGAGCTGGACGCGGTCATCAGCTGCTCGTACGACGGCATCCTGGTCACCGACGCCGACGGCGTCATCCGCAAGGTGAACGCCGCGACCGTCAAGCTGCTGGGGCTCAACCCGCCCCAGGCGGCGGCGAACGGCAAGGGCGAGGTGGGGCAGGAGCACCATCTGGGCGCGAAGGTGGCGACGAAGGTGCGCCATGACCGCAAGCCGTGCTCGATTTCCTGCCGGGTGAACGGCAAGCAGGTGGCGCTGACCGGCACGCCCGTGTTCGACGAGAACGGTTCGGTGGTGCGGATCGTGACCAATGTCCGCGATCTGTCCGAACTGTCGGCTCTCAAGCAGGAGCTTGAGGAGGTCAACCGCCTGAAGGAGATGTATTTCTCCGAACTGGCCCGCCTCAAGGCCGAGGTGGCGACGACGAGCGGTACGTTCCGCAGCGCGGCGATGCAGCGGGTGTACGACCTGGCGCTGCGGGTGGCGGCGGTCGATACGCCGGTGCTTGTGCAGGGCGAGTCGGGCGTGGGTAAGGAAGTGCTGGCCAATTTTATCCACGAGAACAGCACCCGCCGGAATGGGCCGTTCATCAAGATCAACTGCGCGGCGATCCCGGAGACGCTGCTGGAGTCGGAGCTGTTCGGCTACAGCGACGGTGCGTTCACCGGCGCGCGGCGCGGCGGCAAGCCGGGGGTTTTCGAGATCGCCAGCAGCGGCACGCTCTTTATGGACGAGATCGGCGAGCTGCCGGGCAGCATCCAGGCCAAGCTGCTCCGCGCCCTGCAGGATCAGGAGTTTTTCAAGGTCGGCGGCAGCAGGCCGGTGAAGTTCGACGCCCGGCTGCTGTTCGCCACCAACCGCGACCTGGAGGCGGCGGTCAAAGCGGGCCATTTTCGCGAGGATCTGTTCTACCGGATAAACATCGTTCCCCTGTATGTTCCGCCGCTGCGCGAACGGCCGCAGGATATCGCCGTGCTGACGGCGGAGTTTCTGGCCAAGATGAATGAGAAGTATCATACCGATAAGAAGCTTTCGCCCGAGGTTATCGAGGCGTTCACGAATTATGCGTGGCCGGGAAATGTCCGCGAGCTGATCAATGTGCTTGAGCGCATTGTCATTACTTCCCGGCAGGAGATCATTTCTTTCGAGGACCTGCCCGGCAATTTCCAGCGGCAGGCCGCGTCGTCGGCGGCGCTCGCCCGCGGGGCGGTTGTTTTGCCGCTGAAGGATGTTTTGGATATGGTGGAGAAAGACGTAATCGAGCAGTCGCTGCGGATGTCAAGGAGTCTCCGGCAAGCCGCCAGGGCGTTGGGGATCGATCCTTCGACGCTGCTGCGCAAGGCGGAAAAGCACAAGATCAGGGCGGGCGTTGAATATTCGCAACAGCCGCCGTATATTTTCAACGGGAAAAATTAGCATGCAAACTAATTTGTTGCGGTAACACAACGAAGCCCGGCGGCGGGTTTGTGATTTTTCGCACATCCGCGGGCAGCCCCCTGGTTGGCACCGAATTTGCAGATTATTCACAACAATGGCGCCAATCAATATGCGAAGGGGGATGTCAATGGTAACCGAGCAGCAAAGAGCTAAGGTCCTCAGTTATCGATGGGTCTGTCTGGTAACGCTGTGGTTCGTGTATTTCTTCGTGTACTTCGACCGGGTGGCGCCGGCGGTGGTGGCGCCGGAGCTGATGAAGGCGTTCAACATCAGCGCCGCCAGCCTGGGACTTCTGTCTGCGGCCTATTTCTATCCGTACGCCGCCATGCAAATACCCTCCGGTATTTTCTCGGACTTCCTCGGGCCACGTTTGGCGGTGACGATCTTCTTTATCATCGCCGGCATCGGCACGGCAATGTTCGGGATCGCGCAGAGCTACGACTGGGCGATCGTCGGCCGGGTGATGATGGGTATCGGCGTGGCCGTGGTCTACATCCCGATAATGAAGATTCAGGCGCAGTGGTTTAGGGCGCACGAGTTTTCGACGCTGACCGGCATCCTGCTGACGGTGGGCAATATCGGCGCGCTGGGCGCCGCCGCTCCGCTGGCGAAGTTCGTGTCGATGACCGGCTGGCGGGAGGCTTTCTATTATCTCGGGGCGATCACCGTCATCCTGGCGGCGGCCACGTATCTGATGGTCCGCAACCGGCCGCAGGATATGGGTCTGCCGTCGCTGAACGAGGTGGACGGCATCAAGGTCGACGCGGCCGAGGTGGCCCGCGACGAGAGCATCAAGCTGGGTGAGGCGATCAAGATCGCCGTGACCAACCGCAATTTCCCGTGGCTGGCCGTGTACGCTTTCGCGGTCTACGGGCCGATGATGGGCTTCCAGGGACTGTGGGCGGTGCCGTATATGATGGATACGTTCGGCTGGACTAAGCAGGCTGCTTCGAACGTGCTGTCGTGGTGGGCGATCGGCATGATCTGCGGCTGCCCGATCCATGGCTGGGTTTCCGACCGGGTCGTCCACAGCCGCAAGAAGGTGGTTATCACCGGCGCGGTGGTGTATACGCTGGGCTGGCTGTACATCGCCCTTAGCCCGACGGGCTGGAGTACGGCGACGATGTCGGCGTTCTGCTTCCTGATGGGCGGCTTCGGCGGCGCGTATATCACCAACTACGCCCATCTGACCGAGCGTCTGCCGCGCAAGGTCGTGGGCACGGCAATCGGTGTTTTCAACCTCTTCTATTTCGTGGGCGGCGCCTTCTTCCAGCAGTATATGGGCGTCATTCTCGACGGCTTCGGCAAGGTGGCCGGCAAGTTCCCGGTGGAAGCGTATACTTCGACCTTCTGGCTGTGCTTCGGCGGCATGGTGATAGGTACACTGTCGCTATGCTTCACGGTGGAGACATTTGTGAAGAAGGAGGTTCCCGTTTCCCAGGCTGTCAGTAATAAAGCTTAGTCGGTCAGGAGGGTCCGCCCTCGCTGACCGCAGGCGCGGGCCCTCTCTCCCAAAAGAGAGGAGGCCATGGGCATGAAAGTCAAAATCGTCAGTGCCGCCGAAGCTGTCAAGCACATCAAATCGGGCGACACTGTGGGCATATCGGGGTTCATCGGCATGGGCCACCCGGCCGAGCTGACCGAGGCGCTGGAGAAGCGGTTCGTGGATACAGGCGAGCCGAAGAATCTGACGCTGACGTTCGGGGCCAGCCAGAATGACGGCAAGTCGTGGTGGGGCCTGAACCGGTTCGCCCGCGAGGGGTTCGTGAAAAAGGTCATCGCCGGGCATTTCGGGCTGCAGCCCGACCTGAACAAGCTGATCGTCGAGAACAAGATCGAGGCTTATAATATCCCCCAAGGGGTTATGATGCATCTTTTCCGGGCGATCGCCGGGCATAAGCCGGGCGTCCTGACCCACGTGGGTCTGAGGACGTTCGCCGATCCGCGGGAGACGGGGGGGCGTCTGAACGAGATTTCCAAGCGCGAGGTCGTCAAGCTGCTCGAGATCGACGGCGAGGAGTACCTGCTATATAAGTCTTTTCCGATCAATGTCGCGCTCATCCGCGGCACTAGCGCCGATACGCGCGGCAACATCAGCATCGAGAAAGAGGGCATCGCGCTGGAGTTTCTGCCGCTGGCGATGGCGGCCCGCAATTCGGGCGGCATTGTCATCGCCCAGGTGGAGCGGATCGTCGAGGCTGGCACGCTCCACCCGATGATGGTGAAGGTGCCGGGGATAATGGTGGATTATATCGTCCAGGCTTCGCCGGAGAACCACAAGCAGTCGATGGGCGAGCAGTACAACCCGGCGCTGTCGGGCGAGGTGAGGGCGCCGCTGTCGGGCTGGAAGCCCATTCCGCTCGACGACCGCAAGATTATCTGCCGCCGGGCGGCGATGGAGCTTAGCCCCGACGCGGTTATTAATCTGGGTATCGGCATGCCGGAAGGGGTGTCGGCGGTTGCGGCCGAGGAAGGGTTCATCGACCAGCTGACGATGACGGTCGAGCCCGGCCCGGTGGGCGGGGTGCCGATGTCGGGGCTGCGGTTCGGCTGCTCCCTTAACCCGGAGGCGCTGCTCGATCATCCCAACCAGTTCGATTTCTACGACGGCGGTGGCCTCGACCTGGCGGTGCTGGGGCTGGCGGAATGCGATCAGTTCGGCAATGTGAATGTGAGTAAGTTCGGGCCGCGCATCGCCGGTTCGGGCGGTTTTGTGAACATCACCCAGAACACGATGCACGTCATCTTCGCCGGCACGCTGACGGCGGGCGGGCTGGAGGTGGCGGTGGAGGGCGGCAAGCTGAAGATCATCCGGGAGGGCAAGAGCAAGAAGTTCGTTCCCAAGGTCGGCCACATCACTTTCAGCGGCCAGTACGCCAAGAAGGCCGGCCAGAAGGTGCTGTACGTGACCGAGCGGGCGGTGTTCGAGCTGACGGCGACCGGGGTGATGCTGACCGAGATAGCGCCGGGGGTGGATCTGGAGCGCGATGTCCTCGCCCAGATGGATTTTAAGCCTCATATTTCGCCCAATCTGAAGCTTATGGACGCCCGTATATTCATCGACGAGCCCATGAATCTCAAGCCGGAGATCATGGCGAAGAACGGCGGCTGACCAGCGATTCTTCGGCGGGTATCCCGCTTGACGGATAATACGATTAGGGAGAGTGAACGGTATGGCACTGATGAACGGTCAACAGTACAGGGAGTCTCTGCAGAAGCTGCGCCCGAACATGTATAAGTGGGGGGAACTCATCGCGGACGTGACGACCCATCCCGCGACCCGGCTGCATGTCCAGTCGGTGGCGGATTCGTACGACGCGGCGTTCGATCCGGAGAGGGCCCCTGTGTTTACCGCCAAATCCCATCTGACCGGCGAGACCGCCCACCGCTGGAATACGCTGATGAACAGCATGGAAGCGGTGATGGGCAATTCGAAGATGAAGCGGGCCCAGTACCATTGGACGGGGACCTGCCAGGGGGCGACCTGCGCCGGTTGGACGGGGATCAACGTGCTGTGGGCTGTCACGTACGACATGGATAAGGAGTACGGGACGAACTACCACGAGCGGATCAAGAAATACTTCAAGCATGTCGAGGACAACTGCCTGGCGCTGGCGGGCGCGATCACCGACGCCAAGGGCAACCGGGCCCTCAAGCCTTCCGAGCAGCCGAACAAGGATTCCAACCTCCACGTCAAGGAAGTCCGGCCAGACGGGATCGTCATCCGCGGTTACAAAGCCCAGATTTGCGGCGTGGCTGCCTGCCACGAAATCATCGTCGTTCCCGGCAGCGGCTACGGCGAAAGCGAGAAAGACTTCTGCCTGGCGGTGGCGGTGCCCCGCGATGTGGCCGGGCTGACGATCGTCGAGACGCGCCGGCCGAGCGACGCCCGCGACGAGGAGGAGGGCTGGGATGCGCCGAAGTCGGGCAATATAACCCAGGCGTTCCTGTTCTTCGACGATGTCTTTGTGCCGAACGACCGCGTTTTCATGAACGGCGAGTTCAAGTACAGCGGCAAGATCATCGGCTTCTTCACCGCCATTTACCGCGCGGCGATCGGCGCTTGCGTGGCCGGCCAGGGCGACATCATGTGCGGAGCGGCGATCAACATGGCCCGCGCCAACGGCCTGTCGCAGAAGCCTTTCCAGGATAAGCTCAACCAGATGGCGATCAACAACGAGATTACCTACTCGGTCGGCCTGGGGGCGATGCTCGCCGGCAAGGCCCACGCCACCGGCGTATGGATTCCCGATATGCTGCTGGCCCATGTCAACAAGACCCAGGTCGCCAAACTGCCCTACGAAACAAAGGTAATCGCTCAGGATATCAGCGGCGGCGTCGCCGAGACCGGCTGTTTCCCCTCCTATAAGGATTGCCAGTCGCCTATTTATGGCGCGGAGATCCTGAAGGCGCTGACGGCGGGGGCGGACGGCGAGACGCGGGCCAGGGCGGCGAGGCTGGTGGAGTGGCTGACGGTCGGCGGCGGCATCCCCGGCTGCATGCACGGCGGCGGCTCGCCCGACGGGGCCCGCATGGTGGTCCGCGCGATGGAGCCATGGGAGAAATTCGCCAAGGACGCCAAACGCATCGCCGGCATCACCGCCGAGTTGGCCGATCCCGCTCCGGCGAAAAAATAGCCGGTTAATATAAAAAACAAGCACACGGGAGGAACAATCGATGAATTTCATCCTGACCCCGGAACAAGAAGACATCCGTAAGATGGTGCGCGAGTTCGCCGCCAAGTCGGTGGCGCCGACGGCGGCCGAACGCGACGAGAAGGAGCTTTTCCCGCGGGATATTTTCGATCAGATGGGCCAGCTCGGCCTGCTCGGTCTGCCGTACCCCGAAGAATACGGCGGCGCGGGCAGCGACTATGTGAGCTACGCGATCGCGGTCGAGGAGATTTCGCGGGTGTGCGCCTCGACAGGCATCGGCCTGTCGGTGCATGTGTCGCTGTGCTCCGGGCCGATCATGCTCTACGGGACCGAGGAGCAGAAGCAGAAGTTCCTGCGCCCGCTGGCCGAAGGCAGCAAGCTGGGGGCGTTCGGCCTGACCGAGCCCAACGCCGGCACGGACGCGGCCAACGGCTCGAGCACGGCGGTCAAGGACGGCGACAGTTATGTGCTGAACGGCACCAAGGTGTTCAACACGAACGGCGGCGAGGCCGAGATTTACCTGTTCTTCGCCGCGACCGACAAGGCGCTCGGGCCTAAGGGGATGAGCTGCTTTATCGTCGAGAAGGGCACCCCCGGCTTTTCCTTCGGCAAGAAGGAGGTTAAGATGGGTATCCGCTCGTCGGTGCAGCGCGAGCTAATCTTCGAGAACTGCCGTGTGCCGGCCGCCAATCTGCTGGGCAAGGAGGGCGACGGCTTCAAGATCGCGATGGGGGCTCTGGACAGCGGCCGCATCGGCGTGGCCGCCCAGGCGACGGGCATCGCCCAGGGGGCGCTGGACGAGGCGATCAAGTACTCGAAGCAGCGTGTGCAGTTCGGCAAGCCGATCTCGACCTTCCAGGCGGTCAACTTCATGCTGGCCGATATGGCGACCAAGGTCGAGGCGGCGAGGCTGCTGACCTATCAGGCGGCGTTCAAGCGGTCGAACGGCATGCCGTACGCCAAGGAGGCGGCGATGGCGAAGATGTTCGCGTCGGATGCGGCGATGGCGGTGACGACGGACGCGGTGCAGGTGTTCGGCGGCTACGGCTTCAGCCGCGAGTATCCGGTGGAGCGGATGATGCGCGACGCCAAGATCACGCAGATCTACGAGGGCACCAATCAGGCGCAGCGGATGGTCATCGCCGGCAATATCCTGCGGTAATAGTATCAGGCAATGGAAAACCCCCGGAAAATTCCGGGGGTTTTGCTTTGCAGTATTTACAGGGTGGCGAAGATGCGCTTGAGGACGAGGCGGAAGGCGGCGATTTCCTCGGGGCTGCAGCCGCCGGTCATCGTTTCTTCGACCTGGGCCATGGTTTTGCAGATGTCTTTTTCCAGGCCGCGGGCTTTGTCGGTGAGGAAGATGCAGTAGCAGCGGCGGTCTTCCGGCGTGGCGGCGCGGTAGACGAGCTCGAGTTTTTCGAGGCGGTCGATGAGGCCGGTGAGGGTGGAGTTGTCGAGGAAGATTTTTTTGCCGAGTTCGGTGATGGCGATGCCGTCGCCTTTGAAGAGGGTATAGAGGAGCATCATCTGGCCGGGCGTTATGCCGAGGCTGTTCTCATTGAGTAGCTTTTTGGTGAAAAGGTAATGCTTTTGTTCGGCTTTGGCCAGAAGGACGCAGGTGCTGTCGAAAATATCGAGCATAATTTCACCCCGTGTTAGTCTGCGTGCGTGCTGTTCTTTTCTAGTCTAGGCCAGCGGCCGCACCGTTGTCAATAGTCAGTTGTAAAAGGTCACGCACCTGCTGCTTCTAGTAAACATAATATATAAAGCAAGTATGGTTATAAGGGGATGTGGCCATGAACAACAGTGCCTGGAAAAAGCCGCTGGCTCTCGGCGTCATCATGCTTCTCGCCGTGGGGGTGAACGATTTGTTCGTCGCGCTCGTGCGGGGGGGAGAATACGGGCCGGCCGGGTATGCCGCCCATCTTGCGGCATTTGCGGCCATTGTCGCCTGTGTCGCATACCTGCAGCAGAAGCTGGCAGCCGCGACTCACCGCCTGGAACTGTGCAGCCGCGCCTTCGGAGGGATGCCGTGCGCGCTGGTTATCGCCCGGGGGGGAGTGATTGAGGAGCTGTGCGGCAGTAAGGAATTACTTGGACTTGCCGGGCTGGCTGTCGGGGCGGTGCACCGCCCCGCGGGGGAAACGGTGCGGACGGAGGAGTATGCCGGACGGGGCGGGGCGGCGAGGGTGGTCGAGCGCCGGCGGGTGCCGCTGGCGGGCTGTGGCGACGACTGCCATACGGCCGAGTTTTTGTACGAGATCACCGACTGTGCGCGGCGGGCGGCTTCGCGGGAGGGCCAGTACGTCAGGATGCTGAAAATCCTCGTGAATATGTTCGAGATGAAGGATCCTTACAGCAACGGCCACTCGGACGCGGTGAGCAACCTGGGCCAGGATTTGGCGAGGGCGCTGGGCCTGCCCCCGCCGGCGGTGGAGACGGTGACGCGGGCGGCACTGCTGCACGATATCGGCAAGATCGTCATCCCGGCGGCGATTTTGAGCAAGGACGGCCCGCTGACGCCGGACGAGCGCCGGCCGGTGCAGGCCCACGCCGCGGTGGGAGCGGATATTCTCGCGAACTTCGATGTCTTCCGGGAGGAGGCGGATATCGTCCGCCGCCATCACGAGCGCTACGACGGCGGCGGCTACCCGGGCGGCCTGCGGGGCAAGGAGATCCCGCTGGGGGCGAGGATAATCGCGGTGGCCGACGCTTTCGACGCGATGACGTCGGGCCGGTCGGCGCAAGGGCGGCGGGAGGTGGCGGCCGCGCTGGCGGTTATCGAGGCCGGGAAGGGCGGGCAGTTCGACCCGGAGGTGGCCGAGGCGTTCGTTAAGCTGGTTATTGCCGGCCGGGCGAGGAAGGAAAAGGAGACGCGTTAGCGTCTCCTTTTTAAATGAAAAATTGCATTATTTAGAAGGATTTTTTGGATATTTATAATAATTCAATATTTAATTTCGGTTTTAGGAGGGCCACATGGGATTCTTGCCCCGCGGAGCGGGAAAGGGGGACAGTTTTGGGTGTTTGCCTTAGCAGCGGTTGGGGCGCTGGCGACGGCCGGCTATGCGGGGATGACGAATTTCCTGGCGTTTCATGTCGTCGCTGAAGGGATTACTATTATCATCGCTTTTTCCATCGTGTTCATCGTTCTCAACACATACGACAATTTGAAAGACGATTTTATTCCGCTCATTGGCATCGCGTACGCGTTCGCCGGCTGTTTCGATGTTGCCCATATGCTGACATATACGGGGATGGCGGTGTTTCCCGAGGCGGGCAACGATTTGCCGGCCCAGCTGTGGGTTATCGCCAGGTACCTCGACAGCACGGGCATGCTGCTGGCGGGGATCGCCATCGGCCGGGGCTGGCGGCATTCATACGTGCTGGCCGGTTATGCCGCGGCGGCGGCGGCGGCGGCGCTCGCCTTGTACAAGGGCGTTTTCCCGGTCGCGTTCGTGGACGGGCAGGGGCTGACACTGTTTAAGATATACAGCGAGTATGTCGTCAGCGCCGTTCTGACTGCCAGCGTGCTCGTGCTGATAGGGCAGCGGGAGCATTTCGGGCCGCGGGTGTACCGGCCGCTGCTGGCTTTTTTCGCCGTTTCCGTGGCCACCGAGCTGTCGCTGACCATGTACAAGTTCGGCGGCGATCTGGTGAACGTGATCGGCCACCTGCTGAAGGTGACGGCGTTCTTTTTCCTCTATCGGGCGGTGGTGGCGACCAGCCTGCGGGAGCCGTACGAGAGGATGAACGAGAAGGCGCGCGAGCTGGCCGCGGCCAACCGGCGGCTGACGGAGACGCTGGCGAGCATATCGGACGGCCTTTTTATTCTCGACAACGACTGGCGGGTGGTGTACGCCAACCCCGCGGCCATAGAGAGGTACGGTTTCAAAGGGTTTGAAGGAGAGCTGGGCAGAAGCCTCTGGGATATCTATCCCGACGCGCAGCCGTTTTACGATCAGTATCACAAGGCCAAGCGGGAAAACGCCGCCGTATATTTCGAGGCCGTTTCTCCCGATACGGGCCGATGGGTAGAGGTGCACGCGTATCCGGCGCCCGAGGGCTTGTCCGTATATATCAGGGATATCGGCGAGCGGCGAATATTCGAGGCCGAGCTGGCGAGGCTGGACAGGCTGAACACGGTGGGCGAGCTGGCGGCCGGCATTGGCCATGAGATCAGGAACCCGTTGACGACGGTGCGGGGCTACCTGCAGTTGTTCGCGAATAAAGAGAAATACGCCGAGCACCGCGAGCAGTTCGCGACGATGATCGAGGAGCTGGATCGGGCCAACGCGATTATCTCGGAGTACCTGTCGCTGGCGCGGACGAAGGCCGCGGAGCCGGGACAGGGCGACCTAAACGGCGTGCTGAAGGCGCTTTATCCGCTGCTTGAGGCGGACGCCGCCCGCGCCGGGCATTCGCTGGAGCTGTCGACGGGCGATATCCCCGCCGTCAGGTTCGACGAGCGCGAGATAAGGCAGCTTGTGCTGAACCTGGCCCGCAACGGCCTGGAGGCTATGGAGCCGGGCGGGCGGCTGACGATAAGCACTTTTTGCGACAGGGGCGGGGCGGTGCTCGCCGTAGGCGACTCGGGCGGCGGTATTCCGCAGGAGGTGCTGGACAAGCTGGGGACGCCATTCATGACGACGAAGGAGCACGGCACGGGGCTGGGGCTGGCGGTCTGCCGCCGGATAGCCGACAGGCACGGCGCGAAGCTAGAGGTCACCACCTCGTCGGCCGGGACGACGTTTTTCCTGCGCTTCGGGCGCAACGATTTCGCCGGTCGCGGCGACGCGGCAGAGAGGTTTTTATCGACAAGCTAAGAGGGATACCGTGACCGGTATCCCTCTTCTGCGTCAATTGTACTCGGTCAGGGCGGGAGGACTATCGCTGGCGGGCTAATGATGCCAGGATGGTTTTTTCCAATGCCGACAATGCGGGCGACAGCCATTTTTCGCGATGAATAAGCATTAGGGCCTGAATGCCGATGGGAGTATTTGTCCAATTGAGCTTTATCAGTTCGCCGCGCTTGATGTCTTCTTCAACGACGATTTTCGGCAGGAGCGATATACCCAGACCGCTTTTTACGCAGTGCTTTATTGCCTCTAGGCTGCCGAATTCCATGATGGTGTTGGCCGTGACGCCTTCTCTTTCCAGCAGGTTTTTCAGGTCCATCGGGTAGCCGCTGTGCCCTTCCGGCAGGAATAGGGGGTGGCCGGCAAGATTTTGCGGGGTCAGTAGCGGGTTTGCCGCCAGTTCGTGATCAGGCGAGGCAATAAAGGCGGTTTCACCGCGGAACAGTTCGATTTGCCGCAGTTGCTGCTGCACGGAATTATTATTGAGGCTAAACGCCACGTCAATGGTGTTTTGCTGCAGCCACAGCGGAAAGTCCGTGCAGTTGCCTACTTTGATATTGAGCTGTACTTGCGGGTAGCTTTGCCGGTATTCCTTCAGCAACGGCGGGAGCCAGAAGACGCAGAGCGATTCGGAGGCGCCGATATTCAGGCAGCCGGAAACGACGCCGTCTTCTTTGAATAGTCCTTTTAGTTCCTCGGCGTCTCTTACCATGCGTTCGGCGAGTGGCAGGAGCTTTTTCCCCTTCTCGGTGAGAAAGACCTTTTTGCCGAGGCGCTCGAATAATATCGCGCCGAGATCTTCTTCAAGGATATGAATATGCTCGGATACCGTCGACTGGGAATAGTTGAGCGCCTGGGCGGCGCCGCTGAAATTTAGCAGGCGGGCTACGGAGAGAAAGGTTTGCAGGTGCTTCATGTACATGTTGCCACATCCATCGGTTATGCCGATTGTTATGATCTGAATAATCGGCTTAACAAAAGTTTTGTTACCATGATAGAATGAAATCAGCAAATATGCAAGCATTTTCCAGACGGTGTTTCACCGGTGTATTTGCCGATAGAAGAGGGGGGCGTGTAAAATGGCGTTGGATTTAAAAAAAGCCGAATACTACGATATAACGGTCGATGGCCATGCCGGGGAAGGTTCTAAGCTGCTTGCGGCGGTTGCCGGCTTTGGCGTTAATTTGCTGGCCTTCAGGGCAGTCCCCGCGGAACGTGTGCGCACCCGGTTCTCGCTTTTTCCTGACGACGGTTCGAAGATGAGGGATGGAGCGAACAAGGCGGGACTGGATATGGAGGGTCCTTATTGCGCTTTGTTGCTCAAAGGGTATGATGACGAGTCGGGAGCATTGGCGGATATATACGGGAAGCTTTCGCAGGCGGATATCAATGTTTATGAATCTTGCGGGATAGCCAATATAAAGGGAGGTTACGGCGTTGTCCTTTATTTGCAGCAGGAAGATTGCGAAAGGGCTATGGAGGTTTTAAGGAGCTGAGTTCTCCAGGGAGCGCGGGGACTTCCCGGCAATCACAATACAAACTTAAGGGATGCCCCTGGGCATCCCTTTTTCGCGTGGACTATAGCGTCTTTGCCCATTTTTCCGGTTTTGTATCTGCGCCGGATAGTCATGGAGAAGGAAGTTTTGGCAAAACATGGCGAAGAAGACTAATTGTAGTTCGCCTTGCGGTATAATGAAAAATGAGGTGCAATAAATGGATTTGCTGTCTGCTAAGTATTTAGTCCTGATTCCTGTTACTTTGGCGACCTCGGTTATTACTCTTTTCACCGGGTTTGGGGTAGGCACAATCATGATGCCGGTCATGACGCTGTTTTTTGATGTTAAAGTGGCGATCTTCTTAGCGGCGATTGTTCATTTTTTCAACAACGTGTCCCGGTTGATCCTATACAGGTCGGAAGTCAATTGGGGAGTGATAAAGAGATTCGGCGTCGTCAGCATCATCGGCGCTTTTGTCGGGTCATTCGGGCAAATTTACCTTGATGGCGCTTGGCTCAAAACAGGAGTCGGCGTATTTTTGACAAGCTATGCTCTTTTAACGCTGATTCCCGGCAAAATTACAATAAAGCTGCCCCGCAGTATTGATTTCGTCGGCGGTTTTCTGTCCGGTCTCGTCGGCGGCTTGATTGGCAATCAGGGGGCTATCCGGTCTTTGTACTTATTAGGCTACGGGCTGCAAAAGCAGGAGCTTATTGTCTCAGCGGCGCTGATTGCCGTAATCATTGACTCGACACGCATACCGGTTTACGCATATGCCAACTTTCAGTACCTGCAAGAGAATATCGTGCTTATGGCCACTGTCGTCGCAGCGGCGATTTTGGGCACTGTCGCGGGTAGCAGAATACTGCCGAAGGTCTCGTATGACCTGTTTAAAAAGATTATACTAGTCGGGGTTCTGGTTTTAGGGGTACTGATGACGCTCAGGGTTATTTAGTTTTGGAAGAGGCTTCGTTTGCATGTTTGATGGGGCCGCTCAGCTCCTGGCCGGCCTTACGGTAGCTATCATACCGTTTTTGCCCATTCCTCCAGTTTGGCCATGATTTCCGCGCGGGTTTCTTCGACGCTGCTGCCGTGCCACTCCTGGCCGGTGTCGGCGTCGATCCAGGTGTCTTTGGCGGCGTAGGCGTGGGTGGGGAAGAGTTTTTCGTGGGCGGCGGCGCATACGCCGTCGAGCATGCTCTGTTTTACTGTTTTGCGGACGGTGGCGGATACCGTCCGCTCGGTTACTTCGACCCGGGGGCCTTCGTCGCCGACGGCGATTTCGATGTGGCTGACGAGTTTGCCGCGCCGGGCGGCGGCGGCTACGGCCTCGCGGGCGAGGGCGGCGGCCTCCAGCCGGTCGATGGCGTCGTCTTCGACCGTGACTCTGACGTTGCCGATGATAAGTTTATACATCGCTGCACCTCCTTACAGGGAATCTTATGTCGCGGCGGCGAAAAGTAGAACAACCTCCCCGCCGGAAGGCGGCGGGGCCGGGCGGTAAGCGGGCGCGGCCAAGTTGACTTTTGGCGCGGGGGTACTATATAATGGTATTTGTAAATCCCGCGAAGCAGACTAGTACGCCGTTGCCGCGGCCCCAGAAAGTTGGCGGACGATGCGAGCCAATCCCGGCAGGCCGAACTCGCTGCGGAGGAGCGGCTGCGAACCGAGTAGCAGCCGACGCCTGACCGGCGTTAAGGGTCGCGAGAGGACGGCTCAGGGCCGTCAATCAGGGTGGTACCGCGGGTGTTGCTCGTCCCTGGCTGCTGGCCGGGGCTTTTTGGTTATTAGGCGATATGGGAGGACTGGCATTGAACGAAAGGTACATCGCAAGCGAAATCGAAGCCAAGTGGCAGAAGGTCTGGGCCGAGGAGAACGCGTTCGGCACGGAGATCAACCGCCAGAAGCCGGAATACTATGTGTTGGAGATGTTCCCTTACCCGTCCGGCAAACTCCATATGGGCCATGTCCGTAATTATTCCATCGGCGATGTGTTCGCCAGGTTCAAGAAGATGCAGGGTTACAATGTTCTCCACCCGATGGGCTGGGACGCTTTCGGCATGCCGGCCGAGAACGCGGCGATCAAGAACGGTATCCACCCGGCGAAGTGGACGGCCGAGAATATCGCCAATATGCGGCGTCAGCAGCAGGAGATGGGCCTTTCTTACGACTGGGAGCGCGAGGTGACGACTTGCAGCCCCGCTTATTATAAGTGGACCGAGTGGCTGTTCCTGCTGTTTTACGATATGGGGCTGGCTTATAAAAAGAAGGCGGCCGTTAACTGGTGCACCGAGTGCAATACGGTGCTCGCCAACGAACAGGTGGAGGACGGGCGCTGCTGGCGGTGCGATTCGCCGGTGGTGAAGAAGGAGCTGGAGCAGTGGTTCCTGAAGATCACCCAGTACGCGGACAGGCTGCTGGCCGATCTGAGCGAGCTGAAGGGCTGGCCGGAGCGCGTGAAGGTGATGCAGGAGAACTGGATCGGCCGCAGCGAGGGTGCGGAGTTCAGCTTCGACGCGCCGGAGATCGGCGAGAAGATCGCGGTGTATACGACCCGCCATGATACGATTTTCGGCGTGTCTTACGTGGTGCTTGCTCCCGAGCATCCTTTCGTGGCCAAGCTGATCGCCGGCAAACCGCAGGAGGCGGCGGTGAGCGCTTTTGTGGAGCGGGTGCGCAATCTGAGCGAGATCAACCGCACGTCGACGGATACGGAGAAAGAGGGTATTTTCACCGGGGCGTACGCGGTGCATCCCATCACAGGCGAGCAGGTGCCGATCTGGGTGGCGAACTATGTGCTGCTGGAGTACGGCACAGGCGCGGTTATGGGTGTGCCATCCCACGACCAGCGCGACTGGGAGTTCGCCAAGAAGTACGAGCTGCCCATCATACAGGTTATTGAGCCGTATGACGGCGAGAAGGATATTGCGAAGTGGACGGCGGCCTACAGCGGCCCCGGCAAGATGGTGAATTCGGGCGATTTCAACGGCCTGGACGCCGAGGCAGGCAAGGAGAAGGTGGCCGACTGGCTGGAGAAGCACAAGGTGGGCAAGCGCCGCGTGACGTACCGGCTGCGCGACTGGCTGATTTCCCGCCAGCGGTACTGGGGCGCGCCCATCCCGATAATTTATTGCGATACGTGCGGTACGGTGCCGGTGCCGAAGAAGGATCTGCCGGTGCTGCTGCCCGAGAATGTGCGCTTCGACGGCGGCGCGGTTTCGCCGCTGGCCGAGGTGGAGGAGTTCATCAATTGCACGTGCCCGAAGTGCGGCGGCAAGGCCCGGCGGGAGACGGACACGATGGATACGTTCATCTGCTCGTCGTGGTATTACTACCGCTACACCGACGCCAAGAACGCCAACGAGCCGTTCGATACGGCGAAGGTGAATTACTGGGCGCCTGTCGACCATTATATCGGCGGCATCGAGCACGCCATCCTGCATCTCTTGTATTCGCGGTTTTTCACCAAGGTGCTGAAGGACGCCGGTTTGCTCAATGTGAGCGAGCCGTTCAAGAATCTGGTCACTCAGGGCATGGTCATCAAGGATGGCGCCAAGATGTCGAAGTCGAAGGGCAACGTGGTGTCGCCGGAGGAGATCATCGCCAAGTACGGCGCCGATACCGCCCGCCTGTTCATCCTGTTTGCCGCCCCGCCCGAGCGCGATCTGGAGTGGAGCGACCAGGGGGTGGAGGGGGCGTCCCGCTTCCTCGCGAGGCTATGGCGCATCGTCGCCCATTATGTGCCGACGGTGAAGGCGGGCGCCAAGAAGGCTTACGACCCCGCCACTCTCACCAAGGCGGAGCGCGAGCTGCGGCGGGCGCTGCACGCGACGATCAAGAAGGTTACCGACGATGTGGGCGGCCGGTTCAATTTCAACACCGCTATCAGCGCGATTATGGAGCTTGTCAACGCGCTGTACCTGTTCCGCGAGCAGGTGGCTCAGCCCAACCCCGGCCTGATTCGCGAGACGGTGTCCGCACTCTTGAAGCTGCTGGCCCCGTTCGCGCCGCATATCACCGAGGAACTGTGGAGCGAGACGATCGGGACAGGCAGCGTTCACCAGCAGGTCTGGCCGACGTTCGACGCCGCGGCGATCGAGGTGGAGGAGAGCGAGGTCGTGCTGCAGATCAACGGCAAGGTCCGCGACAAGATCGTGGTGCCGGTGGGGCTGAACGCGAAGGAGCTTGAGGCCAAGGCTTTCGAGCAAGAGAGGGTCAAGGCGCTGCTGGCCGGCAAGCAGGTGGTTAAGGTTATCTGCGTGCCGCAGAAGCTTGTGAATATCGTGGTTAAGGATTAGCAATGTATAGAGCCGGCCCCCTGGGCCGGTTTTGTTTTTGGGGAGGCTTGTAGGAAGATTGGATAATTTGGCGAAGTATATAGCGAGAAAACCGGGGGAGGGACGAATTTGGGCGCTTTGAGGCGGCACTGGCTGATTATTCTGGCGCTGGCGGCGGTGATCGTGGCCGGCAGTTTCTATGACCAGTGGCGGAAATTCGTCGTGCCGGAGAAGACGGCGAGCGTTGTGCCGGCGGGCCAGTCCCCCGTGGCCCGCGATAACCGGCCGGTTGTGTATGTAACGGGCGCGGTGAGCAAGCCGGGCGTTTATAAGGTCGGGCCGGAAAGCCGGGTAATCGATGTAATCAACGCCGCCGGCGGCCTGGCGCACGGCGCGGACGCGAACAAGGTCAACCTGGCCCAGGCGGTGAAGGACGGCATGCAGGTCCATGTGCCGATCAGCGGGGTGCCGGGATCGTCGGCGGCGGCCGCGACCGATTCCGGCCGGGTGAGCATCAACGCCGCCGACAAGCCGGCGCTGGAGAAGCTGCCGGGCATCGGCGCGGTGCTGGCCGACCGCATCGTGGAGTACCGCAAGGCTAACGGCCCCTTCCGCGATATTGCGGAGATCAAGAAGGTAAACGGCATCGGCGAGAGCAAGTTCAACCAGATCAAGGACAAGATCACCCTGTAGGCCGTAATGCTGGGCGTTTCACGGGGGTCGGCCCCGGACGCAATGACGGGGGTGCTGGATGCTACGGTTGGCGCTTGAGTATATTCGCCCCGGTACTGTTTTGGGCAAGGAAGTTTTCGATATCGACGGCAGGGCGCTGCTGGCGGCGGGAGCGACCTTAACGGAGAAGAATCTTGAGGTGCTGCGGCAGCGGGGTGTCGCATATCTGTTCGTGCGCAACCCGCAGATTGAGCTGCCGCCTGTCGAGGAGGTGATCGAGGAATCGGTGCGCCTCAAGACGGTCAAGGCTGTGAGGCGGGTTTACGAGGATGTGGCCAAGAAAGGGGTCTTCGAGTTACCGGACGAGAGCCGGAAGCTGGTGAGTACGATAATCAGGGATCTGATGGCCGACCGGTCGGTGGTCCTCCATCTTGCCCATATCGACCGCCATCAAAACGACCTTTTCGCCCATTCGGTCAATGTCGCCATTCTGTCGACGATGACGGCGGTGTCGCTCGGCCAGTACGACTCCCACGATCTATACAAGGTAGCGATCGGCGCCGTCTTCCACGATATCGGCTACAGCTTCATGCCGAAGCGGGCCGCGGGGGCGTCCGCGCCGTCCGCCGCTGACGCCGAGGCGCTCAAGGCCCATACGACTTACGGCTTCGAGCTGCTGCGGCGCGTGCGGGAGTATCCCCTGCTGGCGGCGCATATCGCCCTGCAGCATCACGAACGGGCCGACGGGACGGGCTTCCCCCGCAGACTCAAAGGCGACGGCATCCACCCATTTTCCCGCATCGTGGCGCTGGCCAACGAGTACGACAATCTGGTGACAGGCCGGTTCAACAAGCGGGGGATGGCGGCCCACACCGCTTATGAGCAGATCGTGGCGATGAGCACCACCCTCTTCGATCCGGAGGTGGCCGAGGCGTTCCTGGCGAAGATCGCGCTCTATCCGACCGGCGCGTTTGTGCGCCTGACCAACGGGGATATCGGCGTGGTGACGGGGGTGACGCCCAGGATCCAGCACCGGCCGCGGCTGAAGATCGTCAAGAACGCCCAGGGCTTCGTCGGCGGGGAGTCTGTCGAGGTCGACCTGTCGCGCCAGGAGAACTTAACGCTGTTCGTCGACGCGGTGCTGAACGACGGGGAGGTGGCCGCACTGCTTGACGCGGCCGCGCGGGCCGCGAAAGCCGCAAGCCCTGGTCACGGGATACGATAGGCGGGGAGAATGAAGAGCCGATTATTGCGGCTCTTTTGCCATTTTTTGGAGGGATTTGCCTTTTTATGGGGAAATAGGGGAGAAGAGACCGAGGATCGAATGTCAGGTGGCTGATGGGTTATGACTGCTGTTCTCCCTCTGTTGGCGGCGGCTTTCGCCGGCGGCGTATGGCTGGCCGCTGCGGTGAATGTGGCGGCGGCGGTGCTGGGCGCGCTGGCGGCCGGCCTGCTGTTTGTCGCCCTGGCGCAGGTGCGGCGGGGGGCGCGCACTGTCGCGGTCACGGCCGCGGCGCTGTTTTTCGTCGTCGGCATGCTCCGCTACGGCGGGGAGGAGGTCGTTTCGCCGTACGATGTGAGCCGCTACGCCGGGCAGAGAGTGACGCTCCATGGGACGGTGGCCGAGCTGCCCCGGTGGGCGGACGTCGACCACGAGACGGTGAAGGTGCGGTATATCGTGGCCGTCGCGGCGGTGGACGCCGGGCAGCCGCGCCTGGAGACGGCCGGCGGCAAGGTTGTCCTGAATATTCGCCAGCCGCGTCAGGCGACCGTCGCCGCCTACGGCGACAGGGTGAGCGTCCGCGGCCGGGTGGAGACTTTGCACGGCTACAACAACCCCGGACAGGCCGATATGGCGGCCGCATACCGGCTGGGGGGCGTGACGGCCCGCCTGGCGGCCCGGGCGGAGGATTTCCGGACCGCGCCGGGAGGGGATAATTCTCCGGCGGCGGCCATCGCCGCCTGGCGGCAGGGGATGACGGCTTTTATCCGCGCGACGGTCGCCGAGGGCGACGCGGCGGTGATAAGCGGTGTGCTGTTCGGCGGTTACGCCGGCATAAAACGCGAGGTGGTGCGGGATTTCGCCGCGACCGGGCTGGTGCATATCCTGTCGGTGTCGGGCGCGCATATCGCGCTGGTGGCCGGCGCGGTGCTGTGGCTGGGGGCGCGGCTGAGGCTGCGGCGGGCGAAGACCGCCGGCCTCGCCGCGGCGGCGGTGGTAGTGTACGCGCTGCTGGCCGGGCTGACGCCGCCGGTGATGCGGTCGGCGGTGATGGGACTGGCGGCGTTGGCGGCGGTGGTGTTGGGGCGGGACAGGGATACGCTAACGGCTTTGGCGCTGGCCGCTCTCGGCATGCTGGCCTGGCAGCCGGCCCTGCTGTTCGATATCAGTTTCCAGCTGTCTTTCGGCGCGGCCCTCGGGCTGGCGCTCTTATATCCGCCGACCGCGGCCGCGCTGTCTTTCCTGCCGCCGTGGCTGGCCGGGCCGCTGGCGGTTACGGTTGCCGCCCAGCTTGGCGTCCTGCCGTTCCTGCTGTGGTATTTCGGCAGTATCCCGCCCGCTTCGCTCGTGGCCAACCTTGTCGTCCTGCCGGTGATTGAGGTGGTGGTGGTGGTCGGCTTTGTGGCCGTGCTGGCGGCGTCCGCCGTCCCGCTGCTGGGCAAGCTGCTGCTGGTGGTCTGCGCCCAGTTGGTCGGCGTAGCGGTACAACTGGCGGCCTGGCTGGCGGCCGTGCCGGGGGCGACGCTGCATTTCCCGGCGATGGGGCTGTCGGTCGGGACGGCTTATTATTTGGTGCTGGCGTGGGTGTACGGACTTTTGCCCCGCCTGCCGGGGCCGGCGGCCGTCTGGCGGCGCTGGCCGCGGCGCACGGCTGCCGTGCTGGCTGTCCTGATCGTGGCATATTTCGGTTATGCGCATTACCCACGGCCGGTGGCCGTCCATTTTATCGATGTCGGCCAGGGAGACGCGACGCTGATCGTGACGCCCCACCGGCGCGCTGTGCTGGTGGACGCCGGCGGCGGACGGGAGTTCAGCGATTTCGACGTGGGCGAGCGGGTGGTGGCGCCTTATCTCCGCCACTATGGCGTGACGGCGCTCGATTACCTTGTGCTGACCCACGGCCATCAGGACCACGCCGGCGGCGCAGCCGCGGTGATAGCCGCCGTGCCGGTGCGCACGGTGCTGCTGCCGCAGGGCGAGCCGGCGGCGCCGGTGCGGGCGGCGCTGCGGGCCGCCGGCGGCCGGGGGCTTGTGCCGGCCTACGCCGGGCAGAGCATCGTGCTAGACGGCGTCGTTTTCCGCGTCGTCCAGGCTGCGGGCGAAGACCGGGCCGGGCGGGGCGAGGAGTCGACGGTGGTACTGGTGGAGTACGGCCGCCACCGCTTCCTGGTGACGGGCGACCTGGGGAGCCGGGAGGAGCAGGCGCTGGCCGGTCGCGTGACTGGTGGCGGCGGTGTGCTGAAGGTCAGTCACCACGGGGCGAAGACGGCGACGACGCCGGAGCTGATGGCGGCCTTCCGGCCGGATTACGCCGTCATCTCCGCCGGCCGCGCCAATCGCTTCGGGCACCCTCACCCTGCGGTGCTGGAGCGCCTGGCGGCGCAGGGGGTGAGGGTTTACCGCACCGACCGCGACGGGGCGGTGGTTTTCCGCAGCGACGGCGAGGCGCTGACGGTGGAGACGCACAAGGGCGGACGACAATAGAGGATTTTGCCATAAAAGGGCAAATTATGAGAATATATGTCGATTGCGTTTGCGGGAGGCGATGCGATGGTTGCGGCGACGATGGCGAAGAAAATAGTTTGGGCCTTGCTGCTGGCAGCCGGCCTGATGATGGCGCGCCTGTCGCCGGCGGCGGCCGAGGCCGATCTCGCCCTACTCGTCAGGGAAGTGGAACCGGCTGTCTTGTTTGTCGTGATGTACGACCGTGACGGCGACCAATACGGTATCGGCAGCGGCTTTTTCGTGAGCCCGGAGGGCGAGTTTCTGACCAACCGCCATGTGATGAAGGATGCCTTTTCCGCGATGGTGTTTTCGCCGAACGGCAAGCGGTATCCGGTGACGAAGATTACCGCCATCCACCCCGAGGCCGACCTTGTCAAGGGGACGGTCGGCAATGTGGCCGAACCGGTGCCGTTTCTGCGAATCAGCCGCGAAGAGGTGGTCAAGGGGCAGCGGATATATGTGTTCGGCAATCCGAAAGGGCTGAGTTTTACGGTGTCGGACGGCATCGTTTCCGGGTTCCGGAAAATAGGCAGCTTCGGCGAGGTTTTTCAGATGACGGCGCCGATTTCCCCCGGATCGAGCGGCGGGCCGGTGGTCAACGCCGCCGGCGAGGTTGTCGGCATTTCCGTGGGCTACCGGGGCGAGGGCCAGAACCTGAATTTCGCGGTGCGGGCCAAAGCCATCGGCGAGCTGGTAACGCCGAGCGGCGGGCCGCTGGTGCTGAACATGCCGGGCGACGGCCAGCCGCGGAAGTCGACGGCCCAGGCTCCCAAGCGCCCGTCCGAGGACCCGCGGCGATATCTGTTTGTCGCGTCGTACCCCGAGTATGACGCCTACATCGATCTGAGTACGCTCATGCTTGTTCACAACAAAGACGCCGATAAGTACCGGGCCGAGTTTTGGGTGAAGAGTTCTTACAAGCCGGCCGGCAAGGCGCAGATGATCGAGAGGCAGGCCAAGCAGGGCCGGGGCGAGAAATTCTTCAACTTCAGCGCGACGCTTACTCATATAAGGTTCAATCTCGACTCCGGCAAGTTTTCCCTCCTGCGGCTGGTCCACTACGACGACCGGGGCAAGATCATCGAGACGGTCGAGTTCAAGGGGCTGCCGCCGCGCGAGGAGACGCCGCCGCCGGGGACGCTGATCGAGAAGGCGATCAAGCTGGCGTTGTGGACGATCAAGGAGTATCCTGACGCGGTCAGCATTGTCAGCGAGTAAACGGTGAAGGAGGCGGGGGCCATGAGGGGCGCGATGAGGAGGCTGGCGGCCGTGGCCGCCGTTTGCGCCGCGCTGCTTGCCGGGCCAAGCCCGGCGGCGGCGGAGTATCAGTTGGTGGGGTTTATCAGCCAGCAGCATGTTTATATGGATACCGACAGCCTGCAGTATTACATCGATCCGCAAGGCAACCGGCCGTACTACGATGTGTGGACGAAGAACGTTTACAGCGAGGAAGGCCGGGCGGAGATGATCAGGAAAGCAAAGGCGGCGGGCAATTACAGCCCGGACTGGGATAATCTGCATTATACGCTGGTGCATAAGTATTTTCGTCTGGATAAGGCCAGTTATAAGATTGTCGGCGCGGTGGCGATGACCAAGGACGACCGCATCCTGGAGCTGGGCGAGGCTCCTCCGGAGAAAATTCCCTGGGAAGCCGTCGTTCCCAAGACGGTGGATGACGACATTTACAAGCGGATCAAGCTGTACGAGGACGCGTACCGGGAGAAGATGGTGGAGCGCTCGCTGCGCGACCGCTATCAGGTTATCGGCAACAATATCCGGATGACGGCGTCGGTCGATACGGCCAACGCGAGGTTTTTCCGCGACCCTTACAGCGGCAAGATGCTGGCCGAGGTCTGGGTCCGCATCGACTTCAGCCAGGAGGAGGCGGCCGCGATGCTGGCCTCCCGCCGAAAGCAGGGGTTTTCGCTCAAGGGCTGGGAACACCTAGGCTATATGATCGACAAGGGTTACTACGACTTTGCCCAAAACCGCATGGTGCGCTACGGCATGCTTTTCTACACCCGCCAGGGGGCGCTGCTGGAAAAGCTCGAAGATAAGGCGGAGAACCGCACCGACTGGGAGCAGCCTATCCCTGAGTCGTGGGGGGAGTATATTTTCGTCCAGGTGAAGAGGCTGATGACCGGCGAGTGAACGGTGGAACAAGGGAAGTCTTGAGGCGGCGGGCTTTTGTCCGGCGCCTTTCGCTGTGCCGTAAAAATGAAGGGTATCGCCGCCGGGCCGCCGAAATACTAAAGCTAGTTCTACCGAGGCGGGTGCAAAATGGATTATAATGAAGCGATTGCGGAGATAAAAAAAGGCCGGGTGCGGCCGGTGTATCTGATTCACGGCGAGGAGACATATCTGGCCCGCCGCCTGGAGAAGGCGGTGGTGGAGGCGCTGCTGCCGCCGGAGGAGCGCGATATGGGCCTGGCGGTGCTGGACCGCGATCCGCCGCTGGCCGAACTGGCGAATCTGATCGAGACGGTGCCTTTTATGGGCGGCAAGAATGTGATCGTCATCCGCGGCACGAATCTTTTCCGGTCCTCGAAAGGGGAGGAGGGGGAGGGCGGCGGCGACGAGCGCCTGCTTAAGCTGCTGGAGGCGATGCCCGATTACAGCCATGTCGTTTTTATGACTGCCGACGCGGCCGACAAACGGCGCAAGCTGTATAAGTGCGTGGAGCGCTGCGGGGCGGCGGTGGATGTCAGCCCGCTGAAGGCGAAGGACATCCGGCCATGGCTGACGGCCAAGCTGGCCGAGCTCGGCCGCAAGCTGGCTCCCGACGCCGCCGAGGAGCTGCTGGCCGCGTTCAGTATGATGCCGCAGCTTTCCCTGGGGCTGCTCGATAACGAGCTGGATAAGATCGCCCTGTATGCGCAGGGACAGACGATATCACGCAAGGATGTGCTGGCGGCGATGTCGGCGGCGCCGGAGGTTTCGGTGTTCGCGATGATTGACGCGGTGAGCCAGAAGCAGGCCGGCAAGGCGCTTAAGCTGCTGGCCGAGCAGCTGGCCGCGGGGGAGAATGCCCTGCGGCTGCTGGCGCTGCTGACGAGGCAGGTGCGGATGCTGTGGCGGGGCAAGGAGCTGGCGGACGGCGGGGCGGGCAGCCGCGAGGTGGCGGAGGAGCTGGGGGTGCCGCCGTTCGTGGGCGAGAAGCTGCTGCGCCAGGGGCGTGGGTTTACGGCGGCGGCGCTGCGGCGAACGATGGTGGCGCTGGCCGAGGCCGACCGGGACCTGAAGAACGGCCGGGCGGACAAGTATGTATTGGAACGGATAATAATCGAGATGTGCGCGAAATAAAAAACGCCTGTCCGCATGCGGACAGGCGTTTCTGTTCGTTTACTTGCTTTCGATGGCGTTGATTTTCTTCGCCAGACGGGATTTTTTCCGCGCGGCGGCATTTTTATGAATAACGCCTTTGGCGGCCGCTTTGTCAATCACGCTGCTAGCTTTGGTCAGGAGGGCCTTAGCGTCGTCGGCTTTTCCGGCCGTGACCGTGTCGGCCACTTTGCGGGTGGCGGTCTTCACCGCGGATTTGACGGAGAAATTCTGAGCGCGCCGGGAAGCGTCGGTTTTAACGCTGCGTTCCGAAGATTTGATGTTCGGCAAGTGGTTCACCTCCTTTGACCTCTTTACCCAAATAATTTTAGCATGGTAAGTTGCAAAAAGCAAGCAACTCTTTCCACAGCTTATATGCATGGTTCCCAAGATCGAAGGGGGGCGGCCGTCGAATTGTGAAACAACCGCATACGGGCGAAATATCCCGGTTATGATAGTTTCGGCTATCGACGCGAATTTATGCTACAGACAGGAGTGACGGCCATGAACGAGTACTACACCCCGCGCACCGACCTGGCGCTGGAGGCGCGGGAGGCGCTGACCCGCAAGACGCGGGAGGATATCCCAGGGGTGATGGTGGAGACTGCCGAGGATGACGAGATTCTGATAACAAGGGTGAATATCGCCACTCCGGAAGCCGAACGAATGATGGGCAAGCTGCAGGGCCGCTATGTGACTATTGAGGCAAGGGGGCTGCGGGACAAGAATACCCCCCTGCAGGAGAAGGTGATGAAGTTTCTGGCCGACGAGCTTGTCAGTCTGGCGAAGCTGCCGCCGAAGGCCGTTATTCTGGTGGTGGGGCTGGGGAACTGGAATATCACGCCAGATGCTTTGGGGCCGCGGGCGGTGGATAAGATTGTCGTGACCCGGCATCTCCAGGGGATGCTGTCGCCGGAGCTGAAGGGCGGCGTTCGCTCGGTGTGCGCGATCGCGCCCGGCGTCCTGGGCATCACGGGGATGGAGACGGCGGAGATCGTCCAGGGGATCGTGGGCAAGATCAGGCCGGATTTGGTCATCGCCGTCGATGCGCTGGCCGCCGCGTCCAGCCACCGGGTCATCACGACCGTCCAGCTGGCCGATACGGGCATAAGCCCCGGCTCGGGCGTCGGCAACAAACGGTTCGGGCTCAATAAGCAGTCGCTGGGCGTGCCGGTCATCGCCGTCGGCGTGCCGACCGTGGTGCATGCTTCGACGATCGCCATGGATACGATCAACACGCTGCAGCAGCACGCGTCGTTCGCGCGCTATTTCAAGAGCATGGAGAATCTGAGCGACCAGGACCGCCATATGATCGTCCGCCAGGTGCTGCCGGAGGCATTGGGCGATCTGATGGTGACGCCGAAGGAGGTGGACCGCCTGATCGAGGATATCGCCGATGTCGTCGCCGGCGGCATCAACCAGGCGATGCACCCGAACATCGATTACGAGAATATCCATATGTATTTGCATTAAAATAGAAAAAATGGACTGCCGGAAGCCGGCATAAAAGCTCCAGATGCAAGGCGGACCGAGGACGCGACCGGAGGCGTACTGGAAGTACGTTGGAGGGAGCGCCCGCAGGGCCAACACAGCAGATGGACTTTTAGGCCGGCTTCTTATGCATATTAGCCGCCAGCCAAAGCATATACATTGTATGTAAACCAAACGGGTGTACATGCAGGAGGCGGCGATGGTAACGAGGCGGGAGCGCAAGCAACGCGAGAGGAAAAGATTGTGGCTGACCGCGGTGGCGGTGGTCGTAATTGGCGCTATGGTTTCGGGGTTGTATTGCATCGTGTTCGCGCAGGGGACGCTTAATGACGGCGATTCCCGGCAGGAAGGGCAGTTGCCGGGTTTTCTCGTGCCGTGGCGGGATATTTTGTCGTCGGGAATTCCCGGCTTTGGCGCGGGGGACGATGCTTCGCCGGTGAGGGTGAAGCGTTTGGTGACGGTGCAGTCGCTTATCCGCGGGGCGATTCTTTTTGCCACCGGGGTCGATATCAAGGATATGCGGTCGCTGCTACGGGCCGAGATACCTTTCATGGGGGTGTTCAAGCCCGGAGCGCCGGCCGTGAGCGCGATTTCCCTGCCGAACTTCCCGAAGTTCGATTACAAGGGCGTCACTCCGGCCGGCAGACCGTTGGTCGGCATCTACCACACCCATACCGCCGAGTCGTTCATTCCGTCTTCCGGGGCATCACACAAGCCGGGCGGTCAACGGGGCGAGATCGTCGAGGTTGGCGACGCATTGCTGAAGCGGCTGGAACGGCACGGCATCGCGGCGGTGCAGAGCAGGAACATCCATGATTACCCAAGCTTCATGAAGGCTTACGGCCCGTCGGAGAACACTGCCAGGAAGATGCTCGGCGATAATCCGTCGATCCAGATGGTGTTCGACATCCACCGCGACGCTGATAAGCGGGATAACGCCACGGTGATCGTCAATGGCGTGGCGATGGCCCGCATAACGCTGGTGGTGGGCATGGGACAGCAGGATCTGGTGCAGCCGCACTGGCAGCAGAACCACGCATTCGCCAAACTGCTCGACGCCAGGCTGAACCAGCATTTTCCCGGCCTGTCCCGCGGCATTCAGCTGGTGGAGTGGCGCTATAACCAGCACCTCCACCCGCGGGCGCTGCTTGTCGAGGTGGGCTGCCAGGAGAACAGCAAGGAGGAGGCTATCCGCAGCATCGAGCTGGTGGGCGATGTGGTGGCGGAGATTTTGTCTGAGTCGTAGGGGAAGGCTGTTGATAATAAGGATATTGGAGAGCCGGGACCGTTCAGAAGCCCCCAGATGCAAGGCAGGTCGAGGAAGCGCCGCGCCGCGTACTTGGGCGTACGCAAGCAAGCTCCCGCAGACCTAACGCCGCAGATGGGGGCTTATCAACGGTCCCAAAGTATAAAAGAAAAGCAGTTGCTGGATAATATAGGCAGGAGGTGCCTTTATGCTTCTCGGGCTGTCGGCGGCCGATACGCGCGTGATAAGCCGCGGCATCGCGATCCTGTGTGTCGCGATCGCCGTCGGCGTGGTGGCGGTGGACAACCAGCTCAACCGCCTGACGGCGCGGCATGAGTTCGGCCAGGCGCTGAATATCCGCCGGGAGGCGTCGGGCTATTACCGCGCGTATTTTTTTGGGCAGAGCTGGGGGGTCAGGGCGGTGTACCCGGTAGGGTCGATAACCGGCGGCGGCGATGCCCTTACTCTGGAGGTGGGGGGACGGAGGCTGACGGCGCCGACTGCCGTCCGGGTGGAGTTCAACAGGGCGGTTTACTGGCTGGAGGTGTGGCGCCGGCAGTTCGTGGCCGCCGCCGTCATGACCAAGCGGGAACTGGCCGGCTATTGGGAAGAGCTGCGGCCGCTTGTCCGCGAGCTTGTGGACGCCGTCAAGCGGTGATGCTTGCGGGGAAAATGACCTAATGCTATAATTATGTATCAGGCCGTTGATAAAGCCCCATCTGCTTTTGCATCTGGGGCTTTCTGAACGGCCTGGCAAAAAGTGTCTTGTGAGGTAGACTAACTATGGCTACGGCCCACATCCGCAATTTCTGCATTATCGCCCATATCGATCATGGCAAGTCGACGCTCGCCGACCGTCTGCTGGAATTGACAGGCACGCTGACCGCGCGCGAGATGTCGGAGCAGGTGCTGGACAAGATGGACCTGGAACGCGAACGCGGCATTACGATCAAGGCCCAGGCGGTAAGGCTCGAGTACACCGCCCGCGATGGCGAAGTATATATGCTCAACCTTATCGACACCCCCGGCCACGTTGACTTTACGTACGAGGTGTCCCGCAGTCTGGCGGCCTGCGAGGGGGCGCTTCTGGTTGTCGACGCCGCCCAGGGCATCGAGGCGCAGACGCTCGCCAACGTTTACCTGGCCCTCGAGCATGACCTGGAGATCATCCCGGTCATCAATAAGATCGATTTGCCGAGCGCCGACCCCGACAAGGTGAAGCATGAGATCGAGGATGTCATCGGCCTCGACGCTTCGGACGCCGTGCTGGTGAGCGCCAAGACGGGCGCCGGCATCGATGAGGTCCTCGAAGCGATCGTCAAGAAGGTCCCGCCGCCCGGCGGCGACGCCGATGCGACCCTTAAGGCGCTGATTTTCGATTCCCATTTCGACCCGTATAAAGGGGTTATCGTTTATGTGCGGGTGATGGAGGGGCGCATCGCTCCGGGAATGAAAATCAAAATGATGGCCACCGAGAAGGTTTTCGAGGTGGACGAGGTGGGCATTTTCCGCCCGTATCCGGCCAAGGTGGACGCGCTCGAACCGGGGCATGTCGGCTTTCTGGCCGCCAGCATCAAGAATGTCAAGGACACCCGCGTGGGCGATACCGTGACTGACGCGACCAAGCCCGCCGCCGCGCCGCTGCCCGGCTACCGCAAGGTGACGCCGATGGTTTACTGCGGCCTTTACCCGGTGGAGACTTCGGATTACGACAATCTGCGCGACGCGCTGGAGAAGCTCCAGCTCAACGACGCTTCCCTGGTGTTCGAGCCCGAGACGTCGGTGGCGCTGGGCTTCGGTTTCCGCTGCGGCTTTCTGGGGCTGCTGCATATGGACATCGTCAAGGAGCGGCTGGAGCGCGAATACAATCTGGCGCTGATAACCACCGCCCCCAACGTTATTTACAAAGTATTCAAGACCGACGGCGAGGTTTACGAGATCGAGAACCCGTCGAAGCTGCCGGTGCCGCAGGAGATCGAACATGTCGAGGAGCCGTACGTGAAGGCGACGATTATTGTGCCCAACGACTACGTCGGCAGCGTTATGGAGCTTTCCCAGGAGAAGCGCGGCGATTACAAGGATATGAAGTACCTGGACGTCACCAGGGTTATGATTACTTATGAGTTGCCGCTCAGTGAGATCATTTACGATTATTTCGACCGGCTGAAGTCTTCGACGCGCGGCTACGCGTCACTGGATTACGAGCTTGTCGGCTATAAGGATTCCGACCTCGTCAAGCTGGATATCATGCTCAACGGCGAGGTTGTCGACGCGCTGAGCGCCATCGTCCACCGCGACCGTTCCACCCAGCGCGGCCGCCAACTGGTTGAAAAGCTGCGGGGCATCATTCCCCGCCAGATGTTCGAGATCCCCATCCAGGCCGCCATCGGCAACAAGGTTATTGCCCGGGAAACGGTGCGGGCGATGCGCAAGGATGTGCTGGCCAAATGCTACGGCGGCGACATTACCCGCAAGCGCAAGCTGCTGGAGAAGCAGAAGGAAGGCAAGAAGCGCATGAAGCAGGTGGGCAGCGTGGAACTGCCGCAGGAGGCTTTCATGGCCGTCCTGAAAATGGATTAAGCCTTGGGGGCGATACTGTGACTATCGGCCTTTACATTCATATCCCGTTCTGCCAACAGAAGTGTTTGTACTGCGACTTCCCCTCGGTCGCCGGGGGGGAGGAACTGTACGCAGCTTATACCGCCGCCTTGTGCCGGGAGATCGCCGGCAGGGGCGGCCTTTTGTCGGCTGCGGCGGTCGATACCGTGTATATCGGCGGCGGTACGCCGACAGCGCTGCCGGCCGGGTGTCTGGAAGAGATCGGCCGCTGCCTGCGGGCGAACGCGGCGGTGGCGGCGGATGCCGAGTTCACCGTCGAGGCCAATCCTGGCACGCTGGACGACGAAAAGCTGGCCGTGTTGGCGGCGATCGGCGTGAGTCGCGTCAGCCTTGGGGTTCAGGCGTTTGACGATGCCGTGCTGGCGGCCGCCGGTCGCATCCACACCGCCGCCCAGGCGGCGGAGGCGGTGGCGGCGGTTCGGGCCGCCGGGTTCGGGCGCATAAGCGTCGACCTGATGTACGGCCTGCCGGGGCAGACGGCGGCAAGTTTCCGTGCCGGGCTGGAGCGGGCGGCGGCCATGCCGGTGGAGCATCTTTCGGTCTACGGCCTGAAGGTCGAGGAGGGTACGCCGTTCGCCCGGATGGCGGCCGGGGGAAGCCTTGCGCTGCCGGACGAGGCTGAGGAAGAGGCGATGTACGATATGGCGGCAAGTTTTCTGCCGGAGTGCGGGTTCGCCCGCTACGAGATATCGAACTATGCCCGGCCGGGGGCGGAGTGCCGCCACAATCTCCGCTACTGGCGCTATGAGCCGTATATCGGCGTGGGGGCGGCCGCTCACTCCTTCTGGCAGGGGGAGCGGCTGGCCAACACCGCCGATGTGAAAGAATACATCGCCAGGGTGGCCGCCGGTGAGACGCCGCTGGCCAGCCGCGAGCAGCCCGGGGGAGCGGTGGCGATGGCCGAATACGCTTTTTTGGCCGTGCGGACGGCGGCGGGCGTTTGCTACGCGGACTTCGCGGCCCGCTTCGGCCTCGAGTTTCCGCAGCTTTACGGCGCTACCGCGGAGAAGCTGCAGAGGCAGGGTTTGGTGACGTCCGGAACGGACGGGCTCCGCCTCACCGCAAAAGGGCAAAAATACGGCAATATCGTGTTCGCCGCGTTTCTCCCCGATTAAGCTGCGAAAAATTCCCGTGATGAGGCGGGAAACAGCGCTAATAATCTTGACATTGACGGGCTGGAAATGGTATTTTTTTAGTAGGTGTTAGCACTCTATTGAGAAGAGTGCTAACAAAGACGGTGAAGAGTCTTTGTTTCGGGGCAAAAGGGAGGGATGGCCGATGCTCGACGACCGCAAACGCAAGATTCTCCAGACAATCGTGGACGATTATGTCAGCACCGCCGAGCCGGTCGGGTCGCGGACGCTTGCCCGCAAGTACTCGCTCGGCCTCAGCCCGGCGACCATCCGCAACGAGATGTCCGATCTCGAGGTGCTGGGTTTCCTGGAACAGCCCCATACCTCGGCCGGCCGCATCCCTTCGCCGCGCGGTTACCGTTTCTATGTCGACTGCCTGCTGGCGCCGCCGAAGATATCGGAGCATGATGTCGGCCTGATCACCAACTGGTATGAGTCGCGGGTTCGCAGTATTGAGGAGGTCTTTCAGGAGACGGCCAAGATTATCTCCCGCATGACCCGCAGCGTTTCGCTGGTTACCGCTCCGCAGTTTTCCAAGTCGCTGTTCAAATATCTGCAGTTCCTGCCGCTCGACGAGCGGCGGGCCATCGTGGTGGTGGTCACCGACGCGGGGTTCGTGGAAAACAAGGTCATCGACATCCCCGACGGCACTTCTTTTCAGGATCTCCAGCGGATCGCGGCCAGCATCAATGAGCGGCTGGCGGGCCTGAGCTTTGACGAGATCAAGCATTCGCTGCTCAGGGAGATCAGGAACGATATCCTCACGAATCCGGCGCTGTTCGAGACGGCGCTGGCGATTCTGCGTCAGGCGCTGGCGGTGGAGCGGGCCGAGAAGGTTTACCTCGGCGGCACGACCCAGCTTTTGAACCAGCCGGAGTTCCGCGATGTGGAGAAGATCCGCGATCTGCTCGCGATGCTGGAGGAGGAGAAGCTGCTGTCCGATATTCTCCACATGCAGGACGGCGAAGGCGTCGTTGTGACGATCGGCCAGGAGAACAAGTACAGCGGCATCCAGAACTGCAGCATGGTGCAGGCGACTTACCGCGTCGAGGGTCAGGAGATCGGCACGCTGGCCGTGCTCGGCCCGACCCGCATGGAGTATGGCAAGATAATGGCCGTGCTGGAGTTCATGCACCGCCACCTCGGCGAGACGCTGAAGAAGTTCAAGGTTTACTGACCGCGGGCAAACCGGGCAGTCTCGGCCGAGCCTGCCCGGTTTGCGGCGGCTGTCATACATAATGCGGCAACAGCTAAGAATATGTATATATCGGGAGGAATCGTATGAATCTGAAACAAGCGGGCAGCGGCGCCGAGGTCGATGAACGGCTGGCGGCCCTGCTAACCAACGCCAGCGCGGTGCGGGCGATTACGGCTTCGGTGGAAGGCACGATCGGCCCTAAGGGCTTGGATACGATGCTGGTGGACCGCTTCGGCGAGGTTATCATCACCAACGACGGCGTGACTATCCTCGATAAGATGGATGTCAACCATCCCGCCGCGAAGATGCTGATAAATATAGCCAAGGCTCAGCAGGCCGAGGTGGGCGATGGCACGACGACGGCAACGATAATGGCCGGCGGGCTGGTGTCGGAGGGGGTCAACCAGGTCATCCGCGGGGTGCCTGTGGCGAGGGTTATCGAAGGCGTCAAGCACGGCATCGCCGTCGCCCTGGACGCCGTGAGGGACCGCGCCCGCCAGGTGAGCGCGGTCGACGACCCGGTGCTTACGAATATCGCCGTTATCGCCGGCCGCGAACACCGCGATATCGCCGATCTTGTGGTTGCCGCCGCCCGGCTTATCGGTCTGGAGAAGCTGAAAGAGGCCAACTTCAAGCTGTCGGATATCGTGACCGCCGAGGAAGGCGCCGAGAATGAAGTTTTTATGGGCGTGATCGTCGATAAGGAGCGGATGACCAAGGATATGCCGCAGGCGGTCGAGGACGCAAGGATGCTGCTGGTGGACGACGCGCTGGAGCCGGAGGAGATCGAGGACGGCGCGCTCGGCACCGAGGCGGGTTTCAAGCGCTACATAGAGCTCCAGGAGGAGTTTAAAGGCAATGTCCGCAAGTTGACGGCCATGGGCGTGAAGGCGGTGCTGGTCGACCGCGGCGTCCACGATTCGGCGGAGGAGATCCTCAGCGACGCCGGTATCATGGTGGTGCAGCGGGTGTCGGCCAAGGATATGCGGCGGGTGGCCGAACACTGCGGCGCCCGCGCCATCAAGCGCACCGGGCTGAAGAAGGACCCGGCCGAGATCGAGAAGTATCTGGGCTTCGCCGACAAGGTCTACGAGGACGAAAAATTGGAAAATATCCGCATTCTCGGCGGCAGAGGCAAGCCGATGGCCACCATTCTGGTTGGCGCGGCGACGGAAGAGGTGGTCGGCGAGCGGGAGCGCATCGCCAAGGACGCCGCTTCGAGTCTGCAGGCCGCGGTCAAGGGCGGCTGCGTGCCGGGCGGCGGCGCGGTGGAGGTCGCCGTGGCCCGCCAGGTCGAGAAGGCGCGGGAGAATATCAAGGGGATGGCCGCCTACGGCGTGGACTGCGTGGCAAGCGCACTCAGGCGTCCCCTTTCGCAGATCGTGGAGAACGCCGGCTTCAACCCCCTGGAGAAGGTGGAGGAGGTCATGGCGGCCCAGGCGGCGCAGGGCTCGGATTCGCTCGCCGTGGACTGCGACAGCGGCGAGATCGCCGATATGCTGGCGCGCGGCGTGGTCGATCCGGTGCCGGTCAAGCTGCACGCCATCAAGGCGGCCGGCGAGGTGGCTGTGGCGATTCTCCGCATCGATACGATCATCAAGAAGAAAGAAGAAGGGGCCAACGCCGCCAAGCAGGCAGCGGGCGACGCGGGCATGCCGGATTTTTAGCCGGCCCCTGCATTCCGGCGTGGGCCGATTGAATATGCGCGAGGTGATATGGTTTATATGGAGGAACGAAATAAGGCCGATCAGCAGCAAGGCGCGGCGACGCCCGCGCCGGACGCGCCGGAGGGCGCCGCCGGAGGGCAGGTGTGCTTCGACGGCGCCGAAATGAAGGAAATGATGGAGTCGCTCGATGGCAAGAATCGCGAACTGGATGAACTGAATAACCGCCTGCTGAGAC
This sequence comes from Sporomusaceae bacterium, assembly GCA_031460455.1. NCBI lineage: Bacteria > Bacillati > Bacillota > Negativicutes > Selenomonadales > Sporomusaceae > Sporomusaceae bacterium. The sequence goes on along the minus strand of JAVKTQ010000006.1, from coordinate 40,931 downwards.
TGCAGGCCGACTTTGACAACTTCCGCCGCCGCAGCCGCCAGGAAAAAGAGGAACTGTCCCAGGTGGTCGCGTACGGCGTGCTCAAGGAGCTGCTGCCTGTCCTCGACAATTTCGAGCGGGCTCTGGCCGCCTCCGGGCAGGATGCCGCCCAGATCCGCACCGGGGTGGAGATGGTCTACCGCCAGCTGGGCGGCAGCATGGAGCGGCTCGGCGTGAAGCCGATCGCCGCGGTCGGCAACACGTTCGACCCGGCCTTCCACGAGGCGGTGATGCGGGTGGAGGACGCCTGCCAGGCCGACGGCCTGATAGTCGAGGAGCTGCAGAAGGGTTACGAGATGGGCGGGAAAGTTTTAAGGCCAAGTATGGTAAAAGTAGTAAGCAACAGCTAATTTTATTATAGATTTTCTAAGGAGGAAGAAAAGCATGGCAAAAGTCATCGGTATAGACCTCGGTACGACCAATTCGGTGGTCGCTTTCATGGAAGGCGGCGAGCCGGTGGTCATCGCCAACGCGGAAGGCAGCCGCCTCACGGCGTCGGTGGTCGGTTTCTCCAAGACGGGCGAACGGCTGGTGGGACAGCTGGCCAAACGGCAGGCCGTTTCCAACCCCGACCGCACCATAAGCTCGATCAAGCGCCACATGGGCACCAACTATACGGTGCGGATCGACGACAAAGACTACACCCCCCAGGAAATTTCGGCGATGATCCTCCAGAAGATGAAGACCGACGCCGAAGCCTATCTGGGCGAGAAGATAACCAAAGCGGTCATAACCGTGCCCGCTTACTTTACCGACAGCCAGCGCCAGGCGACCAAGGACGCCGGCGCCATCGCCGGCCTTGAGGTGCTGCGCATCATCAACGAGCCGACGGCGGCCGCTCTGGCCTACGGCCTCGACAAAGGCGAGGACCACACCATCCTCGTATTCGACCTCGGGGGCGGCACGTTCGACGTGTCGATCCTCGAACTGGGCGACGGCGTTTTCGAGGTTAAGTCCACGAGCGGCAACGGCCGCCTGGGCGGCGACGACTTCGACGACCGGGTGATGAATTGGCTGGTGGCCGAGTTCAAGAAGGAGAGCGGCATCGACCTGACCAAGGACCGCATGGCGATGCAGCGCCTCAAGGAAGCGGCCGAGAAGGCCAAGATCGAGCTGTCCGGCGTGCTGACGACCAACGTCAACCTGCCGTTCATCACCGCCGACCAGTCGGGGCCGAAGCATCTCGACGTCAACCTCACCCGCGCCAAATTTGAGGAGCTGACCGCCGATCTTGTCGAGGCGACGATGGGCCCCACCCGTCAGGCTCTTGCCGACGCCGGCCTCGCTCCCAAGGACATCGACAAGGTCATCCTTGTGGGCGGCTCGACCCGCATCCCGGCCGTGCAGGAGGCGATCAAAAAGTTCCTCGGCAAGGAGCCGCACCGCGGCATCAACCCCGACGAGTGCGTGGCCGTGGGCGCAGCCATCCAGGCAGGCGTGCTGGTGGGCGAGGTCAAAGACGTGCTGCTGCTCGACGTCACGCCGCTGTCGCTCGGCATCGAGACGCTGGGCGGCGTGTTTACCAAGATCATCGACCGCAACACCACCATCCCGACCTCGAAGAGCCAGGTATTTTCCACCGCGTCCGACAATCAGCCGTCGGTGGATATCCACGTGCTGCAGGGCGAACGCGAGATGGCCTCTTATAACAAGACCCTCGGCCGGTTCGAGCTGTCCGGCATCCCGCCGGCGCCGCGGGGCGTGCCGCGCATCGAGGTCACGTTCGACATCGATGCCAACGGCATTGTCCATGTATCCGCCAAGGATCTCGGCACCGGCAAGGAGCAGAAGATCACCATCACCGCCTCCGGCGGCCTGGCCAAGGACGAGGTGGAGCGGATGGTGAAGGAGGCCGAGTCTCACGCCGCCGAGGACAAGAAGCGCCGTGAGGAGATCGAGACGCGCAACAGCGCCGATTCGCTCGTCTACCAGGCCGAGAAGACGATCAAGGATCTGGGCGACAAAGCCGACAAAGCGCTGGTGGAGAAGGTCCAGCAGGCGGCCGACAAGCTGAAGGAGACCCTCAAGGGCACCGATATCGAGAAGATCAAGGCCGATACCGAGGAACTGACCAAGCCGCTGTATGAGCTGACCTCGGCGGTTTACAACCAGGCCGGCCCGCAGGGCGAGGCCGGTCCGGAAGCGGCTCCGGGCGGCCAGGAAGCTCCGAAGGACGAGAAGGTCGTCGACGCGGACTACAAAGTGATGGACGACGATAAGAAGAAGTAGACCGAGCCTATATTATATTTGCGCCGGTTGGGGAGAAACGAGCAGCGCAAGGCAGCAGGCCGGCCGGAACCGGAGGCGTACAGTTAGTACGTTGAGGATTCCGAACGGCCGATAACGCCGCGCTGCGACGTTTATCCCCAACCGGATTATGGGATGGTGTGGAGTGAGCAAAAAAGATTACTACGAGGCGCTTGGGGTATCCAAGTCGGCTTCGGACGACGAGATAAAAAAAGCATTTCGCAAGCTGGCCCGCCAGTACCATCCTGACGTCAACCGCGACGACCCCAAGACGGCGGAGGCGAAGTTCAAGGAGATCAACGAGGCCTATGAGGTGCTGTCGGACGTGGAAAAGCGCCGCCAGTACGACCAGTTCGGCCACGCCGCTTTCGACGCCGCGTCGGGCGGCGGCCCGGGCGGGTTCGGCGGAGCCGGCGGCTTCGGCGGCGGGGCGGGCGGCTTCGGGGATATCTTCGACATGTTCTTCGGCCAGTCGGGCTTCGGCGGCGGGCGTCCCGCCGGACCGGAGCGGGGCGCCGACCTGCGCTACGACATGGAGATAAACTTCGAGCAGGCGGCTTTTGGGCTGGAGACCGAGATCCAGGTGCCCAGGACGGAGGAATGCCCGACGTGCCGCGGCACCGGCGCCGCCGCCGGGACTCATCCCGAAACGTGCCCCAACTGCCGCGGTACCGGCCAGACCCAGGTGGTGCAGAACACTCCTTTCGGCCGCATGGTCAACGTCAAGACGTGCGAACGCTGCCGAGGCGAGGGCAAGTTTGTCCGCACCCCCTGCACCGAGTGCAACGGCCGCGGCAAGGTCAGGAACCGCCGACGCATCAAGATCAAGATTCCGGCCGGGGTGGACACCGGCTCGCGCCTGCGCGTCGCCCACGAGGGCGAGGCCGGGGAGCGCGGCGGCCCGCCCGGCGATCTGTATGTTTATATTTTCGTGAAACAGCACAAGCTGTTTACGCGCGAGAACGACGACGTTATCTGCGAGGTGCCGATCAGCATCGTGCAGGCTTCCCTTGGCGATGAGATCGAGGTGCCCACCCTCGACGGACAGGTGAAAGTGCGCATCCCGGAGGGCACCCAGTCGGGTACGACCCTCCGTCTGAAGGATAAAGGCATCCCCCACCTCAGAGGCCACGGCCGCGGCGACCAGCATATCCGCGTCAAGGTGGTCACCCCCAAGAAGCTCACCGACCGCCAGCGCGAGCTCCTGACCGAGTTCGCCCGGCTTGGCGGCGAAGACGTAAACCCGGAGGAGAAGGGTTTCTTCAAAAAGGTGAAAGACGCGTTCGGGGTGTAACTTTAGCGAGAGGGGCGAGGCGTGCATGAAGTGGGCCGAGATCAGCATCCAGACCACCCATGAGGCCACCGAAGCGGTGGCCGATATTTTTCACGGGCTGGGGGCCAGCGGCGTGGTCATCGAGGACCCGGAGCTCGTCAATTCTTACAAGCGGTCGGGTACCTGGGACTACTGCGATATACCGGAGGCGGAGGACGACAGTGTCGTGACCGTCAAGGCGTATCTGCCGGTGGACGACCAGCTGGACGACAAGCTGCGGCTGTTTGAGCAGCAGGTTAACGATCTGGCCAGGCACGATATCGACAAGGGCAGCGGCCTCATCCGCCTGCGCGAGGTGCGCGAGGAGGACTGGGCCAACGCCTGGAAGACGTATTACCACCCCATCAGGGTGGGCGAGCGCCTGGTGGTTAAGCCGTCCTGGCAGGAGTACCCCGCCGCGGCCGGCGATGTCGTTGTCGAGCTCGACCCAGGGATGGCGTTCGGCACCGGCACGCATCACACGACGGCGATGTGCCTGGGACTGCTGGAGGAGGCGATGAAGCCGGGCGACACCGTGTTCGACGTCGGCACCGGCTCCGGCATCCTGGCGGTGGCTGCGGCCAAGCTGGGCGCGGGTGAGGTGCGGGCGGTGGACAACGACCCGCTGGCGGTCAGGATCGCCGGCGAGAATGTCGCTGCGAACGGCGCGGGCGCTACGGTGACGGTGGCCGAGGGCGACCTGCTGACCGGCCTGTCCGGCCGGGCCGACCTCATTATCGCCAACATTATCGCCGACGTTATCATCCGTATGGCGCCTTCGGTGCCGGCGCGACTTAAGGATGGCGGGCTGTTCCTGGCCGGCGGCGTTATCGCCGACCGGCTGGGCGACGTGACCGACGCCATCCTCACCGCCGGCCTGGAGGTTGAGAAGGTGCTGGAGGAAGGCGGGTGGGCGAGCATCCTGGCCCGCAAGGGGGGCGAGTGAGGTGCGCCGCTTTTTCATACCCGGCGAGCTGACGGACAGCGTGGCGATCACCGGCCCGGACGCCCGCCATATCGGCAAGGTGCTGCGCCTGGGGCCGGGGGCGGAGATAATCGTGGTGGACGAGACCGGCCGCGCCGCCAGGGCGGAGATTACCGCCGTGGAGGCGACCGCTGTCTATGCGGCTGTGCGCGAGGCGCTGGCGGCCGATCATGAGCCGCCGGTGGCCGTTACGCTGGCTCAGGGGCTGCCGAAAGGGGACAAGTTCGAGTATATAGTCCAGAAGGCGGTGGAGCTCGGCGCGGCGGCTATCTGGCCGCTGGCGTGCGAGAACTGCACGGTGCGCTACGACGCGGCCAAGCAGGGCAGCCGCCGGGAGAGGTGGCAGAAGATCGCCGCCGAGGCCGCCAAGCAGTGCGGCCGGGACGCCGTGCCCGCCGTGGCCCCGGTGCGGGCGCCGGCGGCGGCGCTGGCCGAGGCCGGGGCGGCGACGGAGATAATAATGCTGTACGAGGGGCAGGGCGGCGAGCCGCTGCGGGAGATACTGGCCGGCAGCGGGGCTTCGTCGTATCTGCTGCTGATCGGCCCGGAGGGCGGCTTCAGCCCGGCGGAGGTCGAGCTGTGCCGCGCGCGCGGTGCACGGGTCGCCACTCTCGGCCCGCGCATCCTGCGCACCGAGACGGCGGCGCTGGCGGCGTTGGCGATTGTGATGTATGAGAAGGGCGATCTGGGGTCGTCAGGCAGGTAAGGGCCGGCCGTTGATAAGCGCCCATCTGCGGCGTTGTTTCGCCTGGCGATTGCTAGCGTACGACCGAGTACGCGTCGCTGCTCGCCAGACGAAGCCGCCTTGCATCTGGGCACTTCTGAACGGCCGGTTGCCAATAGGGTAAGTTGGGGGTCACGCGAGTGCGGAAAGTAGCGTTTACTACTTTAGGCTGTAAAGTGAATCAGTTCGAGACGGAAACGATGGAAGGGCTGTTCAAGGCGCGGGGTTATGAGGTCGTGGCCTTTGACCGGCCCGCCGATGTCTATGTGGTCAATACCTGCTCGGTCACTCATCTGGGTGAGCGCAAGTCGCGCCAGCTCATCCGCCGCGCGACCCGCACGAGCCCCGGCGCCACCGTGGTGGTCACCGGCTGCTACGCCCAGGTGTCGCCCGGCGAGGTCGAGGCTATCCCCGGTGTCGACGTCATCGTCGGCACCCAGGACCGCCAGCGGATCGTCGATCTGACCGAGGAGGCGGCCGACAGCCACCGGCAGATAAGGGCGGTCGGCGATATTATGGCCGCGGACGAGTTCGAGGATATCCCGCTGTTCGCCGCCCCCGGCCGCACCCGCGCCTTTCTGAAGATTCAGGAGGGCTGCGCCAATTTCTGTACCTACTGTATAATTCCGTACGCCCGCGGCCCGCTGCGGTCCCGTTCCCTCGCCAGCATCGAGCGGGAAGCGGCGAAGTTTGTCGCCGCCGGTTTCCGGGAGATCGTCCTGACAGGCATCCATCTGGGCGCATACGGCCAGGATGCGGGCGGCGCGGCAACGCTTACCGACGCGGTGAGGACGGTGCTGGCCGTGCCGGGTGTGGCCAGGCTCCGCCTGGGGTCGCTGGAGTCGATCGAGGTATCGGACGCGCTGATCGCAGTCATGCTGAGGGACGAGCGATTTTGCCCCCACCTGCACCTGCCCCTCCAGGCGGGCGACGACGCCGTGCTGGCGGCGATGAACCGCCACTACGCCACGGCCGAATACCGCGACCTCGTCCGCGGCATCCAGGAACGCGTACCGGATATCGCGATAACGACGGATATCATCGTCGGTTTTCCCGGCGAGACGGACGAACAGTTCGCGAATACTCTCGCATTTGCGGCGGGGATGGATTTTGCCCGCATCCACGTCTTTCCCTATTCGCGCCGCCAGGGAACGCCGGCGGCAGAATTCCCCGGCCAGGTGAGCGAGGCGGAGAAGAAGCGCCGGGCTGCGGCGCTGCAGGATTTAGCCGACCGGCAGGCGGCCGCTTTTCACGCGCGTTTCGTCGGCCGTGAACTGAAGGTGCTGTTCGAGCCGGCGGCCGACGGGGGTGTCGAGGGGCTGACCGGCAACTATATGCGCGTGTATACGGACGGCGCCCGGAGTCTGGCGCGCGAGATCCGCCCTGTCAGGCTCGTGCGCCTTCACAAGGACGGTTTGTGGGGCGAGATCGTTGGCTAAATTTTCCCTGCCCTGCCTTACGCGGCAGGATATCATAGAAAAAGGCAGAATATTTTCCTGAAAACGCGTATACTACTAAGCGGTGAAGCGCGGCGGAGAGGAAGAGCGTCAGTGCAGCAGCAAGACTGTATTTTTTGCAAGATCGCGGCCAAAGAAATTCCCGTGAAGATAATATATGAGGATGAGCATGTCGTCGCCTTTCCCGATATCAAGCCGGCGGCTCCCGTCCACGTCCTCGTGGTGCCCAAACGCCATATCCCGCACCTCTGCGAGGCCTGTGAGGGCGATATACCCCTTCTGGGGCACATCATGACGGTCATTCCCAAGATCGCCGCCCAGCTCGGCCTGGCGGAGGAAGGCTTCCGGACGGTGGTCAACACTAAGGATAACGGCGGCCAGACGGTTTATCACATCCATTGGCATATTCTCGGCGGGCGGTTCATGACTTGGCCTCCGGGCTAATATTGACATTGCTTGTCGTTATCGTGTATAATTTTGTGGTGAATGTATAAGTAATCTTCCCCAGGTCTGTAGTGGAGGGAGGGAGATATATGTCAGAAGTCAAAGTGGGTAAAAACGAAACACTGGACAGCGCACTCCGCAGATTTAAACGTACCTGCCAAAAAGCGGGCGTTCTTTCCGAAGTGAGAAAACGCGAGCACTACGAAAAACCGAGCGTTAAGCGGAAGAAGAAATCCGAAGCGGCTCGCAAACGGAAATTCAAGAGCTAAACCGCCACAGGCAAGCGCAGGCGTGCGAACCAGATACATGTTCCGGAGGTTTCCGCCATGTCGATCAAGGAAAGACTCACCGAAGACATGAAACAGGCGATGAAGGATAAAGAGGCCGGCAAGCTGCGCCTCTCCGTCATCCGCATGGTGCGCGCCAGCATCAAGAATGTGGAAATCGACCGCAAGAAGGAACTCGGCGACGAGGATGTGCTGGATGTCCTGGCCAAAGAGGTCAAGATGCGGCGCGACTCGCTTGAGGAGTTCAAGAAGGGCAACCGGCCCGATCTGGTCGCCGGCCTCGAGCAGGAGATCGACATTCTGATGGGCTATCTCCCCCAACAGCTCAGCGACGAGGAAGTCCGCGCCCTGGTGGCCGAGGCTGTCGCCCAGACCGGCGCCGCCGGACCGAAGGAGATGGGCAAGGTTATGTCCGCCCTGATGCCGAAGGTCAAGGGCCGCGCCGACGGGAAAACGGTCAACGCCATGGTCAAGGACGCGCTGAACAAGTAAATGAGATGAAAAGCCGGTATCCGTAAGGGTACCGGCTTTTGTTTTAGCTGATATTTGTACAAGCATAAGGCCGTTCAGAAAGCTCCAGATGCTAGGAAGGGCGAGGACGCGACCGGAGGCGTACTCGGATGTACGCCGAGGGAGCGCCCGCAGAACTGACAACGCAGATGGGGCTTTATCAACGGCCGGGAATGTAAGGAAATGAAAAAAGGCAGGTCTTTCGACCTGCCCAACTTGTAATGTGAAGCGGCGTATATTGCGGCGTCAGTTGCTGCGAAAAGGCTGCGTCTGCGAGATGTATATTGCGGTAGAGGGTGGTACGATGAGGGTGGCGATAGTTGCTGCGATTATTGCGGACTGAAAAGAAGAATGTTGCTGCGATTTGTTTGCTTCACTATTACGCTTCTAGAAAATATCATATATAAAGTAAAAGGTCAAGCTTCCTTTAAAAAATAAAAATGTTTGAAAGAGTTGCAAAATTTAAAAAAATATTGCCGCTTGCGATTGTTGTGTGCTTTGCGCCGTCCGCAAGAGAGGAATGACGAAGGCGGATGCCGAATACACTAAGGCAGTAATATGCCTGGGAGGAAAGTTATGCGCCGGTTCGCATTTATCCTGACACTGGCCCTGATCGTTTCCCTGGCCGCCGGTCCGGCGGCTTACGGCGACGCCGGAGGACCGGTGATTGTCATTAATATCAAGGGCGAGATCGACGGCGGACAGGCCGCCCTCGTCCATAAAGCGATGGCCGAGGCCAAGACCAAGAACGCACGGGCCGTTCTGGTGGAGATTGATACTTTCGGCGGCCTGGTGGATGCGGCCACCGTCATCCGCGACAAGATCAGCGAGTCCCCGGTGGAGACCATCTGCCATATCAAGAACAGGGCGTGGTCGGCCGGAGCGCTGATCGCCATTGCCCACAAGAAGATCGCGATCGCTCCCGGCGGCAGCATCGGCGCGGCCGAGCCCATTCCGGCGACCGAGAAGACGATCGCCGCCCTCAAGGCCGAGTTTGCCGCGACTGCCAACAAGTCGGGCCGCAACCCCAGGGTGGCGGAGGCGATGGTCGACAAGACGCTCGGGCTGCCCGGCTACGCCGAGCCGGGGCAGATTCTGGCGCTGACCGATTATCAGGCCGTCAAGGTGGGGTATGCTGATCTGGTGGCTGCGGAACGGGCCGATGTGCTCGCCCATTTCGGCCTGGCCGGCGCGCCGGTTGTCGAGTACCACCAGGGTTGGGCGGAAAAAATGGCGGGCTGGCTTTCCAACCCGATGGTCAAGTCGGCGCTGCTAACGCTTATTTTTCTGGCGATCATGACCGAGATCAAGACCGCCGGCCTGGGCGTTGCCGCTCTCGTCGGTTTCGGCGCGGTGCTGCTGTTTTTCGCCAGTCAGTGGCTGAGCGGCCTGGCGGGCTGGGTAGAGATCGCGCTGTTCATCGCCGGCGCGGTGCTGATTGTCGTCGAGATTTATACTCCGGGGATGGGTGTCTTCGGGATTGGCGGCATTCTCTGCATCCTGGCGAGCTTTTTTCTGACGCTGGGCGGCGACATGACCGCCCTCAACCTGATGGCGGTCAGTCTGGTAATAGCCATCGGCGTCTTTCTGTTGATCGTTAAGAAGCTGCCTTCCAGCCGCCTGTGGGAGCGGCTCGTTCTTAAGGACGCCGAGACGGCGACTGCGGGCTTTGTTTCGGGCGACGATTACCAGGGTTACCTCGGCCGGACGGGGGTCGTCCTGACCATCCTGCGGCCGGCGGGGGTTATCGATATCGCCGGCGCCCACCTGGATGTGGTGTCGGAGGGACAGTATATCGTAGCCGGAACCAAGGTCAAGGTGGTGAGCGTGAGCGGCAACCGCATCGTCGTTCGCCCCGTCGAAGGCCAAGAATAGTATCAGGAGGAGAGTATCATAATGGCGACTTTAGTGAGCAGTGTTTTTATCCTTGTCCTGTTTGTAATCGGTCTGGCCCTTTTCCTGCATTTCGTGCCGCTGGGGCTGTGGATTTCGGCGATTGCCGCCGGCGTCCATGTCGGGATTTTCACTCTTATCGGCATGCGGCTGCGCCGCGTTCCCCCGGCACAGATCGTGCTGCCGCTCATCAAGGCCAATAAGGCCGGGCTCGACGTCAATGTCAATCAGCTGGAGGCCCACTTCCTGGCCGGCGGCAACGTCGACCGCGTCATTGACGCCCTGATCGCCGCCCACCGGGCCCAGATCGCCCTGCCGTTCGAGCGGGCCGCCGCTATCGACCTGGCCGGCCGCAATGTGCTGGAAGCGGTGCAGATGAGCGTCAACCCCAAGGTTATCGAAACCCCGTTCGTTTCCGCGGTGGCCAAGAACGGTATCGAGCTCAAGGTCAAGGCCCGCGTGACCGTCCGCGCCAACATCGACCGCCTGGTGGGCGGCGCCGGCGAAGCGACGATTATCGCCCGCGTCGGCGAAGGCATCGTTACCAGCGTCGGCTCGGCCGTGGACCACAAGGACGTGCTGGAGAACCCCGACCACATTTCGCGCACGGTGCTCGCGAAGGGCCTCGACGCCGGAACGGCGTTCGAGATTTTGTCGATCGATATCGCCGACGTGGACGTAGGCCGCAACATCGGCGCCGAGCTTATGACCGACCAGGCCGAGGCCGAGAAGCGGGTCGCCCAGGCTGCAGCCGAGGGGCGGCGGGCAATGGCGGTGGCCAAGGAGCAGGAAATGCGCGCCTTTACTCAGGAGATGCAGGCCAAGGTTGTGGAGGCCCAGGCCGATGTGCCCAAGGCGCTGTCCGTGGCTCTTACGGAAGGCCGCCTCGGGGTGATGGATTACTATAACATGAACAATATCCTGGCCGACACCCAGATGCGGGAGACGATCAGCAAAGCCGGGCCGGCCGCGCCGCCGATCAAGCCCGAAGAGAAGAAATAGGCGGCCGTCATGTGGGATATTATCGTACCCCTGGTTTTGATGGCCATATTCTACATTTTGCCGGAGATTCTAAAAAAGAAGCGGCGCCAGGCAGAATACAAATATCCGGAGATTCCCGACCAGGTGCCGCCGCCGGTGGAAACGAGGGCGCCGGCTCCCGACCGGGTGCCGCCTCCCGAGCAGCGGAGGCCGGAGGAAAGGCCGGCGCCGGTCCGTATGCCTGCGCCCGATGTTGTGCGGCCGCCGGCGTCCGATGAGCGGCCCCGCCCGGCGGCAGCCGCCGTCTTCGAGCAATCAGAGGTGCATATTGCAGCGGTGAACATGTCCGCAGCTGCTCAGGTATCGTCGGCGATGTTGGAGGCGGGACCGTGGGACGGGCAGCTCACTCAGGAGGCGGTGGTCAACGGCATCGTTTTCGCGGAGGTCATCCAGCCGCCGCGATGCAAGCGGCCTATGCGCCACTGCTTCGGGCGAGGGTAGTGTCAAAAGCTTTTATCAACGGCCGATAAAAAACAGGGAAATCAATCCCTGTTTTTTTTTTGCCGCGCCGCGCACAATAAAAAGTGTCCGCACATTTTCCGCGGCAGCGAAAGGGGGCGTGCGCGTGAGCGATTACAAGGGCCGGCTGATTTACGCCAAGGGCACCTATGTCGAGTTTGTCGTGGCCCCGGGGCAGGATGTCGATTTCGGCGATATTCTGGTTGTGGAAGGGAAGAGCGGCGACCGGTTCTATATCCGGGCTTACGATTTCAAGGTGAAGTCGCGCTGGTCGGGGATCAACAATGTCGGCTACCTGATGAACAAGCTCGACGGCGAGGGCAAGGTGGAGAATCAGGAGGAGCTGGAGTTTTACCTCGGCGGCAATCATACCGTGAAGATCGGCATGGCTGAGCAGCTCTGCTACGCCGACGGCGAGAACCGCCTGTTCAACCCCAAGACCTGCCCCGATTTCTTCTGCGAAGTGCGCGGCCTGAGCGACGCCGATACCGCTCTGCTGGCCGAGATGAAGGGCGACCTGGAGATTGGCTTTCTCAAAAGCGGCCGCGGCGTGCTTGAGCTGCCGGTCGGCATTTACGGCTCGAAGGCGATCACCGAACATATCGGCATTTTCGGCACAACCGGTTCGGGCAAGAGCAATCTTGTGAAGGTGCTGGCCGGCTCGGTCATCGACAACGGCAACTACGGCATGCTGGTTTTCGACGTCCACAACGAGTACTATCGCGATCTCGCCCGCCATCCGGGAGTAAAGGAGCGTCTCGCGGTCTATAACGCCAATCCCCAGGCCGGCTACGCCCGCCGGCTGACGGTAAACTACGGCGAGGTCGGGCCGGAGGACATCACCGCCTGCGCCACATTCACCGAGCCGCAGTTCGACGCCATCTACAAGCTGTCGTCCGTGCTGGCCGACAACTGGGTGCGCGACGTGCTGCGGTACGACACCGCCGACCTCGTCGACGAGCTGAAGGCCAGCACCGGCCAAAAGTTCCAGTCGCCGACGATCAGCAAGATCAAGAGTATCTGCTGGAATGTGAAAAACGAGCTCAATATCGAGGAAAGCGGGCCGTCGGTGGTGGGCGAGATGATGGGCGAGCTTGAGCAGGGCAAGGTGGTGCTGGTCGAGCTGAAGAATGTGTCGCCGGTAGGCGAGCTGGCGCTGTCGACGCTGTTGTCGAAGAAACTGCTCACCCACTATGCGGCCAAGACGGAGGAAGCCCGCCGCGCCGTGAGGCCGATCCTGATTGTGCTTGAGGAGGCCCACCGGTTTCTGGGCAGGAAGGAGCACGGCAGCAACAACGTTTTCGCCCGCCTGGTGAGCGAGGCGCGCAAATTCAATCTCGGCCTGTGCGTGGTCGACCAGCAGCCGCGCCTGCTGGCCGATAAGGTGCTGTCGCAGCTCAACACGCTGTTCATCCTCGGTTTGGCGTCAAAGGCCGACCGCGGCAAGCTGGAGGCGATGTGCCGCAAGGATATCCTCCAGCAGCGCAATGAGATCAAGAATCTCGACTGCGGCGAGATGGTGGTGGCCACGAATTACATGCGGTTCGCCGCCCCTGTCAAGGTGCACAAGTTCGAGGATTACCTCGACCGTCGCCACGGGGTGGTAGGGTAGGCGTGTCGTTCCCCCAAAAACAATGAATAGCCGAGGCCGTTCAGAAAGCCCCAGATGCTAGGCGGATCCAAGGGCGCGCCGCGCAGCGTACTCGAATGTACGTAAGCAAGCGCCCGCAGGACCAACGACGCAGATGGGGCTTTATCAACGGCCTATATTGTACTAAACCTCCAGCCCCAGCAATAAATTTGTGGTATGGGGGTGAGATTGATGCAACGCCGCCGTAAGGGCAATCTGCAAATACTGGCCGGGTTGCTGGAGATTCCGGCCGATATCGTGCTCGACCTGCCGCGGATCACGATGCTCGGCAACAAGCAACTGCTGGTCGAGAACCATAAGGGGATTATCGAGTATACAGGCGCTCTCGTGCGCATCAAGCTCAGCCAGGGCGAGCTGAACGTGGCCGGCGCCGAGCTCACCATCGGTAATTTTCAGGCCGAGCAGCTTCTCGTGGAGGGAACCGTCACGCAAATCAAGTATGAGACTTGAGGTGGTCCGAGATGCTGACACTGCGCCTGACCAATTATCTGCACGGCACCGTGAGGGTGAAGATCAGCGGCGCCATTCCGGAGCGGTTTATCAATCTATGCCTGGCACGGGGCATTTTTTTATGGGGGATCGCCAAGCATAACGACGACGTGTACGCGAGCCTCCGGCTGTCGGATTTTTTCCGCATCAGGCCGCTCGCCCGGCGGAGCCAGAGCCGCGTGGAGGCTGTGGGGCACGCCGGCTTCCCGTTCACGCTCAAGCGCGTCCGGCGGCGCAAGATGCTTGTTGTCGGGGCGGTGCTGTTTTTCGTTTTCCTCAATTTGCTCACAGCCAGGATTTGGTTTGTCGATGTCAGCGGCCACAAGGAGGTGGCCGCCGGGCGGATCGCGTCAGTCGCGGCGGCCCACGGGCTGCGGCCGGGGATCGCCAAGACCGACGTCGACCTCAAGGCGGTGGAGAAGGAGATGCTGCTGGCGCTGCCGGAGCTGGCCTGGGTGGGGGTCAACCTGACCGGGACGAGGGCGCTGATCGAGGTTGTCGAGAAGACGCTGCCCAAGGCGGAGGATAGGTCGCCGGCCCATGTCGTCGCCGCCAAGGACGGTGTGATAACCGAAGTCATCGCGATCGCCGGCCAGGCGGCGGTGAAGAAGGGCGATACCGTCAAGCGCGGCGATCTTCTTATCAAAGGCTTTACCGAGCCGCCGCCGGCTGCCAAGGATCAGACGCCGATCATCACGCTGCCGGCCAGCTTTATCCGCGCCGCCGGGATCGTCAAGGCGCGTGTCTGGTACGAGAGTTACGGCGAGGCTGGCCTCATACAGGAGGTGCTCCGCCGTACCGGTCGGAAGGCGGTGACGGTTACGCTGCGGGCCGGCGGACGCGCGCTGGTGCTGAAGAAGGCCGCCGACCAGCCCTTCCCCCGCTTCGAGGCGGAGACGGTCCACAAAAAGCTGTCCGGGGGCAGGAATAGCAACTTCGCTGTCGAATCTATCATAGATATCTTTCACGAATTGGTTGCCGAAAGGTACGATATAACGGTCGAGCAGGCCCGCGACATCGCCAGGGGCAAGGCGCTGGCCGCCGTCCAGGACCGCATCCCCGAAGGGGCTCAGGTGCTGACCCGCGAGGTCGCGACGCTGCAAACGGCCGAGCCCCGGTTTGTCCGCGTGAAGGTGACGGTGGAAACTGTCGAGGATATAGGGCAAACTATGAACATCAACCTGCAATAGGGAGGCATACAGTCTTTGCCTAACGAGCACGAGGAGAGGCGGATCAAGCTTTCCGACGCCCAGGCGGCGGTGGCCATCCTCGGCCACAGCGACGAGCACCTGCGCCTCATCGGCGAAAATTTCGCCAGCCGCATCGTTTCCCGCGGCGATGAAGTTGTCATTACCGGCAGCCGGGCTGAGGTCGAGCTGCTGACCAAGCTTTTTCACGAGCTGTTGTTCCTTTACCGCCAGGGCAACCAGATAACGGCGCACGATGTCCGCTACAGCGTGCGCATGGTCAAGGAGGGGCGGGAGGAAAACCTGCACCAGATGTTCGCCGATACGGTGGTGGTGACTGCCCGTGGCCGCCACATCAAGCCCAAGACGCTCGGCCAGCGCCTGTATCTGGAGGCGATCCGCAACAGCTTCATCACGATCGGAATAGGACCGGCCGGAACCGGGAAGACTTATCTTGCCGTTGCCATGGCAGTTTTTTCCTTGAAAAACAAGGAGGTCGAGCGGATTATCCTCACCCGTCCGGCTGTCGAGGCGGGGGAGAAGCTGGGATTTCTGCCCGGCGATCTCCAGGAGAAGGTCGACCCTTATCTGCGCCCGCTGTACGACGCCATGTACGACATCCTTGGCGTCGATACTGTCCAGAAGTACATGGCCAAGAACATTATCGAGGTGGCGCCGCTGGCTTATATGAGGGGCCGGACCCTCGACGATTCTTTTATCATCCTCGACGAGGCGCAGAACACCACTCCCGAGCAGATGAAGATGTTCCTCACCAGGCTTGGCTTCGGCTCGAAGATGGTCGTCACCGGCGATATCACCCAGGTGGACCTGCCCCAGGGCAACTCGTCCGGCCTGAAGCACGCCCAGGCGGTGTTGGACGGCATACGCGGCATCGAGGCTATTTTCCTTAACGAGAGCGATGTCGTGCGGCACGAGATCGTAGGCCGCATCATCAAAGCCTACGAGCGTTACGAGGCTTCAAATCCGGGTTAGGGCACACGCCTGGCCAGTGGAGTTGAAAAGAGAATGTCATCCCTTCAGAATAAACTCCGGGAATTGTTTTCCCAGCCGAACAGCATGCATGCCAGACCGCTTACGCGCCGTATCGTATTGTTTATGGCGTTTTTTTCTCTGTACATGATAATCCTGTCCGCCGACTTCATTGCGGACAAGATTTCCTTCCAGGTTGGCCAGGTGAGCGATCGCGACGTCGTCGCCCCCCGGTCTGTTTCTTATGTCGATCAGATCAGGACCAAGAAGCTGGAGGCGGAGGTGCTGGCCAGCGTGGCCAGCGTCTACGATTTCGATGTAACGGTGGCCGCTAAGGCCGAGGAGAGCGCCGGCGCCGTATTTCGCGCCGCCAGGGCCGTAGCCGCCGACAAGGCGCTGACCGAGCCCGGCCCGAGGGCCGAAAAGCTCAAGACTACGCTGCCCCTGTCGCTGCCGGCCGCGGCCGTCGACGGACTGGCCACCCTCGGCGAGGCCGACCTGGCCAAGACCGAGGAGCATACCAAGAATGTCCTGCGCAAATATCTCCAGCGCGGCATCCGCGAGGATGATCTGGACGCCGCCCGCAAGAACATCGCCCTCGATGCGGAAGGCCTCGGCCTGGGCAAGGATGGCGAGTCGGTGGTGGCCGGGCTGGCTCAGACGCTGGTCAAACCCAATTTCGTCCTCAATGTGCGCGAGACCGATAAGCGCAAGCAGGCCGCTCTGGCCAGCACCGAGCCTGTGCGCGAGACGGTGAAGAAGGGCCAGGTGCTCGTGCGGCGGGGCGACATCGTGACCGCCGAGCAGATCTACGCCATGGAGGAACTCGGTCTGCACCGCGGCCATATCAGCGAGGTGCGCATTTTCGGCCTGGCGATCTTCGTGCTGGTGGTCATGGGCCTGATTATCGGCTACCTGTACAAGTTTTCCGCCGAGGTGTATGCCAACGACCTCCATATGGTGCTGCTGGGGCTGATTATTCTCCTGACACTGGTACTCGGCAAGGCGGCCCACATTTACTCTGATTTTATCGCCCCTGTTGCGGCCGGCGCATTGCTGACCGCCATCCTCATCGATACCCGCCTGGGGATTTTTATCAGTATCGCTCTGTCGGTATTGTTCGGGGTGATCGTGGAGAACGACCTCCGGGCGGTGGCGGTGGCCCTGGTCGGCAGCCTGACCGGCGTTTACAGTGTTTCCAAGTTCAGCCACGGCTACAGCCTGACGAGAACCGGCCTGTGGATCGCGGCGATGAATTTCATCACTGTGGGCTCTACAGGTTTTCTTGAACAGATCAACGGCACGCAGATAATGCTGCAGGGGATACACGGCGCGGTGAGCGGCATCGCGTCGGCGGTCATCACCATCGGGTTTCTGCCCTATCTCGAAAGCACCTTCAACATTACCACGCCGGTGAAGCTGATGGAACTGGCCAACCCCAGCAACCCGCTGCTGCAGCGTCTGCTGCTCGACGCTCCGGGCACCTACCATCACAGCCTGCTGGTGGGCAACCTGGCCGAGACGGCCGCCGGCAATATCGGCGCCGACCCGGTGACGGTCAGGGTGGGGGCGTACTACCACGATATCGGCAAGATCAAAAGACCGTATTTTTTCATCGAGAACCAGACGGACAGCGAGAATCCCCACGATAAGATCGCCCCGTCCTTAAGCACGCTGATCGTGACCTCGCATATCAAGGACGGCCTCGATCTCTGCCGCGATTACAAGCTGCCGCAGCCGATCGTCGATATCGTGCAGCAGCACCACGGCACGATGCTGGTTTCGTATTTCTACCGGCGGGCGACGGAGAACGAGCACAGCGAGTGCATCATCGAGGCCGACTTCCGCTACGAGGGGCCGCGCCCCCAGAGCAAGGAGGCGGCGCTGGTGATGCTGGCCGACGCTTGCGAGGCGGCGGTGCGCTCGTTGTCGCGCCCCAACGTCAACCGCGTCGAATCAACCGTCCGTAAAGTCATCCGCGAGCGGCTCCACGACGGGCAGCTCGACGACTGCAATCTCACCCTCAAGGATCTCAGCATCATCGGCGACGTGTTTGTCCGCGTGCTGTCGAGTATGTTCCACTCGCGGATCGAATACCCCGACGCGCTGAAGGAACTGGAGAGGAAGAAGGCGAAGAATGGAAATAGTGCTAAGCAGTGTCCCGGAAAAGAGGGCGCCGTCTCCGAAGGTGAAGGAGACGGTGACGGCCGTCCTAACTGAGGCGGCTAAATTACTGGCTATATCGCCCCTGGCCGAGGTCGGCGTGGTGTTTGCCGACGACGCTTATATTCGCGAGCTCAACCGCGATTACCGGGGGATCGACGCGGCCACCGACGTGCTGTCCTTCGCCCTTGACGAGGGGGAGGAACCGGCGGTGCAGGGTGGTCCCGAGGAGTCGCTGCTGGGGGATATCGTCATTTCCCTTGAGACGGCCGAGCGTCAGGCGGCGGAGTTTGGCCACAGCCTGGAGCGGGAGATGGCTTATCTGACCGTCCATGGCATGTTGCACCTGGTGGGCTACGACCATGAGGAGGAAGCCGACAAGGCCGCGATGCGCCGGCAGGAGGAGCACATTCTCGCTGCCCTTGGCATCGGCCGCGAGGGATAAATGATGACAGAGGACGTCCGCGGAACAATCCTGAGAGAGTTCAGGCGCATTCCCGGTGTCGGCCCGAGAATCGCCGAGGACTTATGGGACCTCGGCCTTCGTTCTGTAGGGGAACTCAAGGGGCGCGACCCGGAGAAGCTTTACGCCCGCTTGTGCGAGCGGGCCGGGGGCAAGGTGGATCGCTGCATGCTGTATGTTATGCGCTGCGCGGTGTATTACGCCACTGCCGACGTGCCCGACCCCGAGCGGCTGAAATGGTGGAACTGGCATGATAAAAAGATCGGCAGAGGGTAATATTGTGGCCGGCCTGCTGCGGTCGTTCCGCTATGCCGCGAGCGGGGTGGCCTACTGCTTCCGCACGCAGCGCAATCTGAAAATCCACGCCGTCGCGGCGGTGCTGGCGATGGCCGCCGGTTTCCGCCTCGGCCTGTCGGGGGCGGAGTTGGGCGTTCTCGCGCTGACGATCGCCGCCGTGCTGGTGGCGGAGATGTTCAATACGGCGGTCGAGGCGCTGGTGGATATCGTGTCCCCCGGTTACCATCCGCTGGCTAAGGTGGCGAAGGATGTCGCCGCCGGCGGCGTGCTGGTGACGGCGCTGGTGTCGCTGGTGGTGGCGTATCTGTTGTTCGCGCCGCGTATTCTGGAACTCGGCCGTTGATAAGCGAAACTTGGCTCGGCGACAGCCCGAGCCTTAGTTGAGCTATCCGCGCCTAGAGGCGCGGGAAAGCGCCCATCTGCGTTGTTGCGACTCGTTTGCTTGCTAGCGTACATCCGAGTACGCGTCGCGGCGCAAGCCTCGTCGCGCCTAGCATCTGGGCACTTCTGAACGGCCTGTGATTGGGTGGATAGAGAATGGAAGAACTTATCAAAGCCGCTATCGACGCGCGGGGAAGCGCGTATGCCCCTTATTCCCGGTTCGCCGTCGGCGCCGCCGTGCGGGGCGGGAGCGGCCGCATTTACAGCGGCAGCAACATCGAGAACGCCTCGTACGGCCTGACGATATGCGCCGAACGGGTGGCGATTTTCAAGGCGGTTTCCGAGGGGGAGAAGGAGTTCGCCGCTCTGGCGGTGGCGGCCGATACGGCTTCGCCGGCCTCGCCGTGCGGCGCCTGCCGCCAGGTCATGGCCGAGTTCGGTATAAACAAGGTCGTGATGTGCAATACCAAGGGGGAGAGGCGGACGGTGACGCTCGCGGAGCTGCTGCCGTACGCCTTCGATAAAGCCGATTTGCCGGAGGAATGATTGTGCCAATGAATGATGATAAGGGTTTCAAATCAGGGTTCGTCGCCGTTGTCGGCCGGCCGAATGTGGGCAAGTCCACGCTGGTCAACAGCCTCATCGGCCAGAAAATCGCCATCATGTCCGACAAGCCGCAGACGACGCGCAACAAGATCCTCTGCATCCTCAACCTGCCTGACGCCCAGCTGTTGTTTATCGATACGCCGGGTATCCACAAGCCGCGCCACAAACTGGGCGAATACATGGTGCGCACGGCCGAGAACACGCTCCGCGAGGTGGACGCGGTGCTGTTTGTCACCGATGCCACCGAGGAGCCGGGGCCTGGGGAGGAGTATATCCTCGAGCGGCTGGCGGCGGTGTCGACGCCGGTCATCCTGGTTATAAACAAGATCGACAAGCTGCCCCGCGCCCAGGTGCTGCCGATCATCGAACGCTACGCGGCCAAACGCGATTTCACGGCCATCGTGCCTGTGTCGGCTCTGGCCCGCACCAACCTCGACGGTCTGACGGGGGAGATCAAGAAGCATCTCGTCCCCGGGCCGAAGTACTATCCCGACGACATGGTCACCGACCAGCCCGAGCGGCTGCTGATCGCCGAACTCATCCGCGAGAAGGTGCTGCAGCTGACCCGCGAGGAGATACCCCACAGTATCGCCGTCGATATCGAGGAGGTCGCGACGCGGGACAATGGCGATCTCTATGTGCGGGCGGTGATTTATGTGGAGCGCGATTCGCAGAAGGGGATCGTCATCGGAGCCGGCGGGGCGGTACTCAAGGAAGCCGGCCGCCTGGCCCGCATCGATGTCGAGAATCTGCTGGGGTCGAAGACGTATCTCGATTTGTGGGTTAAGGTGAAGAAGGATTGGCGGAATAGAAAAGGGGTACTTAAGTCTCTCGGCTACGAATAGAAGGTACCAGGAAATAGAAGCGGTCGTTCAGAAGCCCCCAGATGCTAGGCGGCTCCGAGGACGCGAAGCGACGCGTACTCGGGCGTACGCTAGCAAGCGCCCGGAGGATCAACAACGCAGATGGGGGCTTATCAACGGCCGCACGGGTAGGGGGAGAAAACTGGAATGCAGCCGTTTACTGAGGTGTTTGTCAGCCAGCTTATAGATAAGCTCGTCATCGACAAGGTAGGTAATCGCGTGGGCCGGGTCGGCGACGTGCTGATAAAGCCGGAAGCAGGCTTTCCGAAGGTGTGCGGCGTCGAGGTCAAGCGCCGCTGGGAAACGGTGGTCGTCGGCGACGACCACATTGCCATGCTTAACAAGCAAATCGTGTCTCTCAACATCGTCCGCGAGGAGGTTGAGTCCGGGACTTTTTCCGGCGACGAGCTTTACCTGCGGCGCGATCTGCTCGACCGCCAGATCGTTGATACCGATGGCGCCAGGGTGGTACGGGTCAACGACCTCAAGATAACACAGGTGAACAACGAATTCCGCCTTGTGGCCGTCGATATCGGTTTCCGCGGCCTGGTGCGCCGGCTGGGAGCTGAAAAGGCCATGCGGCGGGTGGCGGGCATGCTGGGGCGCAGCGTGCCGGAGAAGCTTATCTCGTGGGGCGACGTCGATCTCATCACTCCCGATCTGTCGGCGATCAAGCTGTCGGTGTCCCAGGGCAAGCTGGCGGCGCTCCACCCGTACGATATCGCCCAGATTGTCGGCGAGCTCGGCACACAGGAGCGGTCGGCCATTTTCCAGACGCTGGACAACGAGCGGGCGGCGGAGACGCTGGCCGAGATGGAGACGGAGATGCAGGCGTCGATCATCGAGGGGATGAGCAAGGACCGGGCGGCCGACATCCTGGAGATGATGGCCTCCGATGACGCGGCCGACGTCCTCAACGAGCTGCCGGACGACACGGCCGAAGAACTCCTCGATCTGATGGAGCACGAGGAGGCGGCCGAGGTCAAGGAGCTGCGCGAGTACGAAGAAGGCGAGGCCGGAAGCCTGATGACGACCGAGTATATCTCGCTGCCGGAGAACCTGACTGCCGACGAGACCATCAATGAGCTGCGGCGGCTGGCCCCCGAGGCGGAGACCATTTATTATATTTACGTTGTCGATGCCGAAGAGCACCTGGCGGGCGTGCTGTCGCTCAGGGAACTGATTATCGCCAAGCCGGATACCAAACTGGCCGACATCATGCGGACCCGCATCATCACCGTGGGCGACGAGGCGCCGACCGACGACGCCATCAGCATCATTCGCAAGTACGACCTGCTGGCCGTGCCGGTGACGGACAGCGACAATAAGCTGGTGGGCATCATCACCGTCGACGATGTGATTGATGCGGTGATCCCGCCGCGCAAGAGGAATATGTTGAAGTTCAGTTGATATAGAGGGGTTGCCCGCGCGAGGGCAGCCCGTTTATTTTATTGACCGCAGTACTGGCCAATGTTATGATTGGTTCAAGGGGTGAATTATGAAAAGCCTTTCCAAATACTTTATCAACGGTCTGATTGTCATCGTGCCGATGGCGATTACCTTTTTCGTCGTCGTTGAGATACTGGAGTTTACCGAGAAGATTCTCGGGCGCCATCTGCCGGTTAAGTTCCCCGGCTTCGGCCTGATCGCCGTCGTCGCCATCATCCTGTTGGTGGGCTGGCTGTCCTCCCACTGGATTATGCGGCGGGGCATCGAGCTGGGCGAACGGGTGCTGTCGAAGATTCCCTTTCTCAAGTTTATTTACAACAGCGTCAAGCAGTTGTCGACCGCGGTGTTCGAATCCCAGAACATGTTCAAGCAGGCGGTGCTGGTGCCTTTCCCGTATCCCGGGGCCAAGGCGCTCGGTTTCGTCATGACCGACCTGTCGGCGCCGATCGCCCGCCATACGTGCGAGGAGAGCGTCTGCGTCTTCATTCCGATGAGCCTCAACATGACCGCCGGCTTTAATATTATTGTGCCGAAGCGGGATATAATACCCTTAGACGTGACCAGCGAAAGCGCGCTGCAATACATCCTGACCGCCGGAACCGTGATGCCGCGCGGCAGCGAAGCGACCAAACCCTAGGGGGAGATGCGCTATCGACTCGTCTATCAATAGCTTCGTTGCCCTCTCGGCCGCCTTGCTGCTTGTGCTCTTGAACGGCTTTTTCGTCGTCGCCGAGTTCTCGCTGGTGAAGATCCGCCGCACCCGGCTGGAGGAGCTCGCTCTCCAGGGTAACAGCCGCGCCAAGCTGGCGCTGGAAATCGTTTCGACCTTCGACACTTACCTCGGCGCCACCCAGCTCGGCATAACGCTGGCTTCGCTGGGACTGGGCTGGCTGGGCGAACCGGCCGTCGCCGCCCTGATCGCGCCGCTGGTTTTCGAGTATCTGCCGGGGGCAACGTGGCTGGTGCATACCATCAGCGTTGCTCTGGGCTTCACCGTTATAACCTTTATGCATATCGTGCTGGGCGAGCTGGTGCCTAAGGCCTTGGCCATCCAGCGCGCCGAAGCGCTGGCGCTATTTTGCGCCTGGCCGCTGTTTGTTTTTCACAAGGTCGGTTATCCCGTCATCGTGCTTTTCAACAAAGCTGCCCGCGCTATCATGGGCCTGCTGGGCATCAAGCCGCTGAGCGAGGCCGAAGTGGCCCACTCCGAGGAAGAGCTGCGGATGATCGTCAACGCCAGCCACCGCGGCGGCGTGCTTGACCAGATGGAGAGCGAGCTGATCGACAACGTCTTCGATTTCGCCGATCGTCTGGCGAGGGAGGTCATGGTGCCGCGCCAGGATATGGTGTGCCTGTTCACCGACGACCCGTTCGCGGAGAATATGCGGGTGGTGAAGGAAACCGGCCATACCCGCTACCCCCTGTGTGTCGAGGATAAGGACCACGTCATCGGCATGGTGCATATCCGCGATCTGATGGATCTGGATATGTGCGGACCGGGCAATAAGGAGCTGCGCACCGTCATGCGCGAGATTCTCGTCGTCCCGGAGGGTATGTCGGTGGCCAGACTGCTGCAGGCGATGCGCCGCAAACGCATCCATATGGCGGTGGTGGCCGACGAGTACGGCGGCACGGCGGGCCTGGTGGCTCTGCAGGACGTGCTGGAGGAGATTGTCGGCGATATCCAGGACGAGCACGACGTGGTCGGCGAGGCGGAAATCCAGCGCCTTCCGGACGGCAGCTACGAGTTCGACGGCCGGGTGCTGCTCGACGACGTTTCCGAACTGCTCAATATCCGACTCGAGGATCATGAGGAAGACACGCTCGGCGGGTATATCTTCGGCCTTCTCGGCCGGCGCCCCGAACTGGGCGACGAAGTGAATATCGGCGATTACCGTTTTTCCGTTCTTCAGGTCAACGGCTTCCGGGTCGTGAGGGTGAAAGCCATGCCGCTCAAAGAGGCCGGCGACGAGGACTCTGCGGCGAACGACGGCAGGAACGGCCTGCCATAGCCGGCGAAATCCCGCTGCGCAAAACACCGAAGGGATGTGCGCGTATTGCTAAGGGAACTGATGTGGGAAATCTTCCTCAGTACCGGTGATATCAGGGCGTATTTGCTCTACCGGCATTGCAGCGATCATCCGGCGGATTCCGTCCGGACCGGCCGGGATTAGTACCGGCATGGGTGCATACAATTGTGAGGCCATCCTGCTGGCGGTGCGGGACTATGACGCCACCAGCCGGATGGTGACTTTATTTTCGCGCGAACACGGCAAGCTCTCGGCTTTGGCCTACGGAGCCCGCCGGCCGCGCAACGAGCTGGCCGGCTGCGTCCAGCCTTTCGCCCATGTCGATCTGGCGCTGGCGACGGGAAGGAATATCGAGGCCCTCAAACAGTGCGCCATCAGGCGGTCGTTCCGCGAACTGCGCGAGGATCTCGACAAAATGGCGTACGCGACATTGCTGGCCGAACTGGTGGCCGAGCTGTGGCCGGAGCGTGAGCCGGAGCCGGCGGCGTTCGACCTGCTGCTGGCCGCTTTCGCCCTGCTGGCGAGCCGCAATGTCCGGGTAGCAGCCCTGGCAGCCGCGCTGCAGCTTCTGGCGATGGCCGGGTTCCGGCCAGAGTACGAGCAGTGTGTAGTCTGTGGCCGGGAGCTTCCGTTCCCGGCCCGTTTCGACGCCGCGGCCGGCGGCGGGGTGTGCGCCGCCTGCGCCGAGCCCCATATGACGCCGTTCGGCGTTGAGGGCAGGGATTTTCTGGCCCGTATGCTCGAGCTGGATTTGGCCAATCCGGGGCATTTCTCGGTGACCGGCGCCGTCCTCATGGAGACCGAACGGCTGCTGGGCGAGTTCCTCACCTGGCGACTGGACAAGCCCCTCAGGTCGCTGGCTTTCATCGCAACGCTGGCGCGGGATAAAACCGGCGACGGACGGGGACAATAAACGAAACGGCAGCAGGAGGGAAAACGATGGAAGATATTACCCTCGAAAAGATCGATACTATCCGCGAACGCACCGGCGTTACTTACCGGGAGGCAAAGGATGCGCTGGAGCGCGCCGGCGGCAACGTTCTCGATGCGCTGGTGGATCTTGAGGCCAAGAAGCCGGGCGGCTGGACAGAGGAGTTCTCGGTGAAGTCCGGCGAGGTGGTGGACAAGGTCAAGGAGCTCATCCATCAGGGCAACGTGACCAAGATCCGCGTCAAGCAGGACGGCAAGACGTTGGTGGAGATACCTGTGACGCTGGGGGCGATCAGCGCCGTGTTTCTGCCGCAGTTGGCGGCTTTAGGCGTGCTTGTGGCTGTCTTCAAGCGCTGCACCATCGAGGTTGTTCGGGAGGGCGGCGCCAGTGAGGAGACCGAGGTGCGGCCGGCCGACGACCGGGATGGGCCGCGGGGCAGTTTATAAGTTGACAGGATAGGGCAAATTTGCTATATTATGAAGACAGATGGCGATGACGGAGAGTAGTAGCCGCCGAGTGCAGCGAACCGGGGACAGTGCAAGCCCGGTACAGGCGGGCGAAGGCGTTCTTGAGCCGCGGGAGGAAATTCCGTAAGGAAGAGTAAAGCCTGCTATCAATTAAGGCGGGCCTCAGGGCCAATCAGGGTGGAACCGCGGGAAGCAAGCTCCCGTCCCTGTAACGATATGTTACGGGACGGGAGTTTTTATTTTGATTTTCAGGAGGCGATGACAGTGACTTTTCAGGAAATAATCCTGACCTTGGAGAACTTCTGGGCTGAGCAGAAGTGCATCATCCAGCAGCCTTACGACGTGGAGAAGGGCGCCGGTACGATGAATCCGGCCACCTTCCTGCGCGCCCTCGGTCCCGAGCCGTGGAACGTGGCTTACGTGGAGCCTTCCCGCCGGCCGGCCGACGGACGCTACGGCGACAACCCCAACCGCCTGTTCCAGCATCACCAGTACCAGGTTATCATGAAGCCCTCGCCGGCTAACATCCAGGAACTATACCTGGCGAGTCTGGCCAAGCTGGGCGTCGACCCTGACAAGCACGATATCCGCTTCGTGGAGGATAACTGGGAGTCGCCGACCCTCGGCGCGTGGGGCCTGGGCTGGGAAGTGTGGCTGGACGGCATGGAGATCACCCAGTTCACCTATTTCCAGCAGGTGGGCAGCATCGACGTCAAGCCGGTGTCGGTCGAGATCACTTACGGCCTTGAACGCCTGGCGATGTATATCCAGGGCAAGGAGAACGTGTTCGACATCGAGTGGGTGGCAGGCATCACTTACGGCGACGTTTTCCACCGCAACGAGGTGGAGCAGTCGACTTATAATTTCGAGCTTTCCGATGCGTCCATGCTGTTCACGCTTTTCGATATGTACGAGAAGGAAGCCATTCGCGTCGTCGACCTCGGCTATGTTCTGCCGGCGTACGATTATGTGCTGAAGTGCTCCCACGCCTTCAACCTGCTGGACGCCCGCGGCGCGATCAGCGTCAGCGAGCGCACCGCCTTTATCGGCCGGGTCCGCAACCTGGCCCGCCTGTGCGCCCAGGGGTACCTGGAACAGCGCGAGAAATTAGGCTACCCGCTTCTGAAAGGGGGGAAATAACATGGCTAAGGATTTGCTCCTGGAGATTGGCAGCGAAGAGATCCCTGCCAAGTTTATGCCGGCCGTGCTCGCCCAGTTGGCCGATATCGCCAAGGCCAAGTTCGCCGAGCGCCGCATCGCGTGCGGCGAGGTGCAGACGTTCGGCACGCCCCGCCGCCTGGTGCTGGTGGTGCGGGGGATGGCCGAGCAGCAGGCCGACCGCAACAGCGAAAATAAAGGACCGGCCGTGAAGATCGCTTTCGACGGCAGCGGCGCGCCGACCAAGGCGGCCCAGGGTTTCGCCCGCGGCCAGGGCGTGGATGTCAAGGATCTCGTCGTCAAAGACGGGTATGTGTTCGCCGCCGTCCACGAGGCCGGCCAGCCGGTCGCCGGTATTTTGCCGGAACTGCTGCCGGAGATCGTCACCGCGATCAACTTCCCCAAGAGCATGCGCTGGGGAGACCTCGACATCAGGTTTGCGCGCCCCATCCGCTGGCTGGTGGCTCTCTTCGGCCGCGACGTCGTTCCCTTCACTCTCGCCGAGGTGACCGCCGGCAGCGTCAGCCACGGCCATCGCTTCCTTAGCAAGGGACCGGTCAAGGTGGCGTCGGTCGACGAGTATTTCGTCAAGATGACGGACAATCACGTCATGGTCGACCAGAATCTCCGCCGCCAGGTCATCCGCGAACAGGTCGAGAAACTCGCCGTGCAGCAGGGCGGGACGGCTGTCATCGATGAGGATCTCCTTGAAGAGGTTACCTATCTGGTGGAGTATCCGACCGCGCTGTGCGGGCGGTTCGAGGAGAAGTACCTCGCCCTGCCGGCTGAGGCGGTCATCACGCCGATGCGCGAGCATCAGCGCTATT
Organism: Sporomusaceae bacterium; assembly: GCA_031460455.1. NCBI lineage: Bacteria > Bacillati > Bacillota > Negativicutes > Selenomonadales > Sporomusaceae > Sporomusaceae bacterium. The sequence goes on along the minus strand of JAVKTQ010000006.1, from coordinate 13,581 downwards.
TCCCGGTTTTCTCGGCCGATGGCAAGCTGCTGCCGGTATTCATCACCGTCCGCAACGGCGGCCAGGACTATATCGACATTGTCCGTCACGGCAATGAGCGGGTGCTGAAAGCCCGTCTGGCCGACGCGCGTTTCTTCTTCGAGGAGGATAAGAAGGCGCCGCTGGCCGACCGGGTGGAAAAACTCAAAACGATCGTTTTCCAGGAAGGCCTGGGAACGATGTACGATAAGACGGTACGCCTTCAGAAGCTGGCGGCCGGGATCGCCAAGGCGGCCGGTCTGCCGAAAGCGGAGCTGCCCAGGATCGAGCGCGGCGCCCACCTCGCCAAGGCCGACCTCGTCACCGGCATGGTGTGCGAGTTTACCGAGCTGCAGGGCGTGATGGGCCGCGAGTACGCAAAACTGGGCGGCGAGGAGCCGGCGGTGGCCGAAGCGGTGTTCGAGCATTATCTGCCACGGTTCGCGGGGGACGATCTGCCCCAGACGCCGGCCGGCCGCATGGTCAGCATCGCCGATAAACTGGACAATATCGTGTCCACGTTCAGCCGCGGCCTCATCCCCACCGGCTCCCAGGACCCGTACGCCCTTCGCCGTCAGGCTTTGGGCATCGTCAACATCCTGATCGGCGCCCGTTACCACGTTTCGCTGCGGCAGCTCGCCGCCGCCGCCATGGACCTGCTCGCCATCGCCGGCGAGGAGCGCCGCGCCAAGCTAAGCGAGGATATCGCCGAGTTTTTCCGGCTGCGCCTGAAAAACGTGCTGGCCGACGAAGGCGTGCGCTACGATATGGTCGACGCGGTGCTGGCGGCCGATACGGACGATGTGTACGACGCCTGGCTGCGGGCCAAGGCTCTCGCCGAGGGCGGCGCGACCGAGGCCATGCAGCGGGCCGTCCAGGCGCTGACCCGGGCCGGCAATCTGGCCAAGAACGCGGTGAGTGACGCTATCGATCCGGCCTTGTTCGCCGGCGACGGCGAGAAGGCGCTGTACGCGGCCCTGGAGGGCGCCCGCGAGGAGATCGCCGCGCTGGCCGCCGCCAGGGACTACGCCGGTGTGCTGAAGGTGATGGCCGGGTTGACCGACCCCATCGACGCCTTCTTCACCCAGGTGATGGTCATGGTCGACGATGTGGCTGTCCGCAACAACCGGCTGGCCCTGCTGAAGGGCATCACCGCGCTGACCGCCAAGTTCGCCGATCTCAGTAAGATAGTTGCCGCATAGCACCGCTTGCACGCCCCCGAGGATACAGGGTATAATAACTCGGGGGCTTCTTTTTGTCTCCCGAACGAACGGTATTTTTTGAAATGTGCCAGGCCGTTCAGAAGCCCCAGATGCAAGGCGCACCGAGGACGCGCCGCGACGCGTACTCGAACGTACGCTAGCAAGCGCCCGCAGGAGCAACACAGCAGATGGGGCTTATCAACGGCCTGCTTTGAAAAAGGGGGAGACCGATGCAACAGGAGATAATCTATGCCCTCTCCGATTCCATAGGCGAGACGGCCGAGCTGGTGGCCCGCGCTACTGCGAGCCAGTTCGACCTCGGCCGGTTCGATATTGTCCGCGTGCCCTATATCAATTCCGTGAGCCAGATCGAAGAGGTGCTTGAGGCTGCGGCCGGCACGGGAAGCGTCGTGTGCCATACCCTGGTGTCGCCCCAGCTGCGGGCGGCGGTGGTGGAGCTGGCGAAGGCGCACGGCGTCCATACCATCGACATCATGGGGCCGATGATTCAGGCGGTCCAGCAGGCGACTTCGCTCACGCCCAAACTGAAGCCCGGTCTGATGCACAAGCTCGACCAGGAGTATTTCCGGCGGGTGGAGGCGGTAGAGTTCGCCGTCAAGTACGACGACGGCAAGAATCCCTGGGGTATACCCAAGGCGGATATAATCCTCATCGGCGTGTCCCGTACTTCCAAGACGCCGCTGAGCATGTACCTGGCGCACAAGCGGGTCAAGGTGGCCAATGTGCCGCTGGTGCCGGAGGTGCCGCCGCCGCAGGAGCTTTTCCAGGTGCCTGCCCACCGCATCGTGGGGTTGGTGATCAACCCCTACAAGCTCAACGAGATCCGCGCCGAACGCCTGCGGACGATGGGCCTGGGTTCGGATGCCAGCTATGCCAATATCGACCGCATCACCGAGGAGCTCGAACACGCCAAAAGCCTGATGCGCAAGCTGCAGTGCCCGATTATCGACGTTTCCAACAAGGCCATCGAGGAGACGGCCAACAAGATCCTGGAAATCGTCCAGAAAGGCGGCCCCAAGGGAGGTCATAATGAGTATCATGCGTGAAACCGGCGAATGGCTGCAAACTTTCGTCCTCGCAGCCGCCATCGCTCTGGTTATCAATATTTTCGCTTTTCAGCCCACCAGGGTAATGGGGCAGTCGATGGAGCCGACCTTCCACGAAGGCCAGCGGATTTATCTTTCCAAGGTGGCCCATGCTTTGGGCACGTTGCCCGGTTACGGCGATATCGTGGTTATCGACAGCCGTGTCGACCGCACCCGCAAGTTCGCCGACGATCTGGCCGAGCCGGTGAGCAACGTCGTGACGCTCGTCAAGGGCGGCGTCCCCGCCAACCATATCTGGGTGAAACGGGTGATCGGCCTGCCGGGCGACGTGCTTGAATTCAGGGACGGCAAGGTTTACCGCAACGGCAAGCCGCTGGCCGAAGCTTACGTCAAGGAGCCGATGCGCTATTCTTCGCCCGGCAAGGTGACGGTGCCGGCCGGACATGTTTTCGTGATGGGCGACAACCGCAACAATTCCAGCGACAGCCGCTTCATCGGCAGCATCCCTGTCGGCCATATCCTGGGGGTTATGCTGTTTTAGATCCGGGGCCAGGAATCGGTAATAAAAGAACCCCCGGCGCCCGCCGGGGGTTAGTTGTCAGGTGTTATTCGCCGGCTCCCGCCGTTATCGGGATGGTCGGCTGGACGATGGTGTTGGTTTCGACGTTGTAGGTTACTCTGTCCGCGGTCCAGGTGGCGTCGTTCTGGGTTACTCGCACGTTGCCGCTGAAAACGCCGAGTTTGCTGTTCCAGTTGAACTCGACCCGGTCGGCGGTTATGGACAGGCCGGTGCGTTTGAAGGTGACGCCGCCGTCGATCTTGGCCTTGTCCTGCATGCCGAATACGTAGACGTCGTGGCCGGTGAAGCAGATGTCGCCCTGGGTGACGGTGACGCCTTCGGTGCCCCAGACCTCAAGCGAGGCCACGCTGACTCTGGCCATGCCGGCGGTGATGATCCGGTCCTTCACTTCTATGTAGACGTTGCCCTTGAGGACATAGAGGCCCGTGTTTATGTCGAAATAGGTTTTGTCGGCTTTGATGATCGGTTTCGCCGGAGCGGCGCAGGCTATGCCGGTGAGCAGGAAAAGGGCCAGGAGGGTGACGAGCAGTGTTTTTCGTTTCATTGTTGCCCCACCTTTCTATATAAAATTATAGCAGTGGCGCCCCAAAAATGATATTGTAAATATATGTAAGCGCTCGGCGCTGTTTTATAGCGGTACAATAAAATTTTATCGCCGGGAATCGGATGGGGGGTTGGGCCGTGGGGCTGCATAATTATCTCGTTTTTGTGCGCAAACTCAACAATATGGGCCGGTGGGCGACCGAATTCATGCATCAGCGGACGACGGTGAGTGAGCATTCCTTTCTTGTCGCCCAGATCGGCCAGATGCTGGCGCTGATCGAGGAGGAGAACGGCGGCAAGGTCGACTGGGGCCGGCTGTTCCGCAAGCTTATCAATCACGATGTCATCGAGTCGATAACCGGCGATATTCTCAGCACGACGAAATACAAGAATCCCGAGCTTTCGGCATCCCTCGCCATTATCGAGAAGGAGCTGGCGGAGGAGACGCTTTTTGCCGAGATGGAGCAGCCTTACTGTACGCTGTACCGCGAGCTGCTGTTCGACGGCAAGGACGACAGCCTGGAGGGCCAGATCCTGCGGGCCGCCGACAATATCGACGCGCTGATGGAGTGCATCTTCGAGGTCAAGCTTAACAATATCGGGCTATTCGAGGAAAAGTACCACGCCATCCTCAAGAAACTGAAGGCGAGCAATCTGGTCAGCGTCCGGTATTTCATCGCCAACGTGCTGCCCGGGTTGGTGGCCGATTGCGAAAGACTGGCAAAGAAGATTCCGGGGAAATAAGTGCGGCCGCCCAGCAGCGTCCGGGCACTTCTGAACGGCCTTAGGTAACGATAGCTGACAAACTAGCAACTGAAAAGGAGGAAGAAAAAGATGAAAGCCGATGATCCGCGCGACCAGGCCGAGCAGACGACCGTGCTTACGAATCCGCCCGCCGGGATAAGCGAGAGCCAGCGGGAAGGGGTTTTTGTCAACGGGTTCATCTGCCAGCACTGCGGCCTGCATTTCAACCTGTTTTCCTGGAAGGCCAACCGCCACCGGGCCGACAACACCTTCTGTCCGGAGTGCGGCCGCCGGGGGGCGTACATCCACTATCGCAAGATGCTCAGCGACAAGACTTACCGCGACGCGACGTCCCAGGACGAGATTTTCCGCCATGTGCCCTGGCCGGGCAGCCAGCTGATCGCGGATTCGGTGATTATGGCGTCGCCGGGCAAGAAGGACGGCCGTTGATATATCGGCAGTGTAACGGAGCTTAGGCTCCGGTCTTTTTTTGCTTAGCAAAATATCTTGCCTTTGTCAAGGGGGAAAAGAGGATATTTCTCCTTTGCCTTGAATAGTAATAATGCAAAAAGATTATAGGTCTCCGCATCAGCCTGGTCACGATCACTATATTGTTCATGGGCGCTAAGGTGAGGTTATATGAAAGACGCTGTTTTCGACGATTTTATCGACAGGCTGCGCTCCCAGAGCGATATAGTCAGTGTCATCTCCGAATACGTACCGCTGAAAAAACGGGGGAAGAACTACTGGGGCTGCTGCCCGTTCCACCATGAGAAAACACCGTCCTTTTCCGTGACGCCCGACAAAGGTTTTTTTTATTGCTTCGGGTGTCAGACTGGCGGCAATGTTTTCAACTTCATTATGAAGCTGGAGAACCTGACTTTCATGGAAGCGGTCAAGAAATTGGCGGCGAAGATGAACGTGCCCGTGCCGGAGAAGGAAAAGACCGAGCACGAGCGGCAGGTGGAGCGGGAGATGGCCGGCCTGCTGAAGGCCAACGCCACGGCGAGCGATTTTTTCCATTCCTGTCTCACCAATACGGGTTATGGCAAGGCGGCCAGGGAATATCTCAAGGCCCGGGGGATTGACGATGAGACGATCGCCGCTTTCAGGCTGGGCTTTGCCCCCAAGGCGTGGGATAAGCTGACGGTCGCTCTGACCGGCCGCGGCTTTACCGCCGAAACGCTGGCGAAGGCCGGTCTGGCGGTGGCGCGGACGGGCGGCGACGGCGTGTACGATCGTTTCCGGGACCGGATCATGTTTCCGATCGCCGACGCGCGGGGCAGGGTTATCGGCTTCGGCGGCCGGGTTATGGACGGCAGCCAGCCCAAGTATCTCAACACGTCCGAGACGCCGGTTTTCAACAAGCGCTATGTCCTGTACGGCTTTGACCTCGCCTATCAGGCCATCAAGCAGGCCGGCCGGGCGATTGTCGTCGAAGGGTACATGGATCTGATCGCGCTCCATGCCAGCGGCATCAAGAACGCCGTCGCGTCGCTCGGCACGTCGTTCACTGCCGAGCAGGCCAGGCAACTGGCGCGTAACGCCAGCGAGATTTATTTCGCTTATGACAGCGACGCCGCCGGCCAGAACGCCACACTGCGGGCGCTGGCGACCGTGCGGGCGCTGGGGCTCGCCGTGAGGGTCATCGTTCTGCCGGACGGCAAGGATCCGGACGAGTTTATCAGAAAGCACGGCGCCGACGCCTTCCGCGCCCTTATGGACCAGGCGCCCGCGCTGCTCGCTTATCAGGTCGGCCAGGCGCTGCAGGCGAACGACTACTCCGACGCCTCAGGCAAGATGGGCGTTCTCGCCCAGGCCATCCCGGCGCTGGCCGAGGCTCCCGATCTGGCGGAAGTCAACGAGCATATCAGGATGCTGTCCCAGACGCTCGGCATCCACGAGGATGATATCCGGCGGGAGATACGCAAGATTCAGCAAAAGGATAAAGCTGCCAACCGCGGGCAGAATAGTAGCGTGTTCAGTCTGTCGCAGAAGCTGGCGCCGAAGGCGGTGGCGGCCGAGCGGCAGCTCATCCGCCTGATGCTGGAGGACGGTTCCGTCGTTCCTTACGTCCAGGCGGAGCTGAATAGCGAAGATATTCAGGGCGGAGAGCGGAAAACGATAATCAATTCGCTGTTTACTGCGTATAATATGGGAAAAAGTCCCGCCGCCGACAGTTTGGCTATCAGTCTGCCGGAGGCGGCAGCCACCGAGTTGTCGAATATTATGGTAATGGAGATACAGCTCAGCGACATTTCCCGCGTTGTCGACGATTGTATCAGGATTATAAGGGTAGCCCGTCTGGAGCCACTGATCATGGTTCATAGTCTGCGGGCCGAGGAATTTCTACGTTTGGGGGACGAAAGCAACTATCGGCAGGAATTAGCCGAAAGTCAGCGAATAAAAGATGAAATTAGCAAATTGCACCATTCATGACACACGTTTAGCCTTATCCGGGGAATGCAAAGGGAGGAGGGGAGTAGAATGAGCGAGAAGAAGAATATACAAGCAGAACATGTCAATGAGTTGCTGCACAAGGGCAAGAAACGCGGCGGCATGCTGACTTATGCAGAAATCATGGATACTCTCCAGAACGAGGACCTCACTCCCGACGAAATCGACGATATGTATGAGGTCTTTTCCAACAAAGGGATCGAGATAGTTGACGAGGTCCCCGATGTTGAAGCCCTGGATGACGCGGATATCTCCGAGACGCCGGAAGAGGTGGACATCGATCTTACCATTCCTGAAGGGGTCAGTATCGACGATCCTGTCCGGATGTATCTCAAGGAGATCGGCCGGGTGCCGCTGCTGTCGGCGGACGAGGAAATCGAGCTTGCCAAGCGCATGGGCGCAGGCGACGAGGAGGCCAAACGCCGCCTGGCGGAAGCCAACCTGCGTCTGGTGGTCAGCATAGCAAAACGCTATGTCGGCAGGGGGATGCTGTTCCTGGATCTCATCCAGGAGGGCAACCTCGGCCTTATCAAGGCTGTCGAGAAGTTCGACTACAACAAGGGTTTCAAATTCAGCACCTACGCGACCTGGTGGATTCGCCAGGCCATCACCCGGGCTATCGCCGACCAGGCCCGCACCATCCGCATTCCGGTGCATATGGTGGAGACGATCAACAAGCTGATCCGCGTGTCCCGCCAGCTCCTGCAGGAGCTGGGGCGCGAGCCGGTCCCGGAGGAGATCGCCAAGGAGATGGATGTCAGCGTCGAGCGGGTGCGGGAGATTATGAAGATCGCCCAGGAACCCGTGTCGCTGGAGACCCCCATCGGCGAAGAGGAAGATTCGCACCTCGGCGATTTTATCGAGGACCAGGACGCGCCGGCGCCGGCTGAGGCAGCTTCCTTCATGCTTCTCAAGGAGCAGCTTGAGGAAGTGTTGGAGACGCTCACGCCCAGAGAGGAAAAGGTGCTCAGACTGCGTTTCGGCCTGGACGACGGGCGGGCGCGGACGCTGGAGGAAGTGGGCCAGCATTTCGGCGTCACCCGCGAGCGCATCCGCCAGATAGAGGCCAAGGCGCTCCGCAAGCTGCGCCATCCGAGCCGCAGTAAGAAGCTGAAGGATTTCCTGGAATAGGATAATAATTTGAGGCCGTTCAGAAACCCCCAGATGCTAGGCGCACCGGAGGATGGCCGCGCAGGCGTACTTGGTCGTACGTCGAGCGGCCCATCCGAGGAGCAACGACGCAGATGGGGGTTTATCAACGGCCGAAGCGAGCCGCCCCCATTAATTACTAAAATAGATTGTCCCTAAAGCCTTGACGGCGGGGGTGCCCTGTCTTATAATATATTTTGTCAGTGCACATTCCTCGATAGCTCAATGGTAGAGCACGCGGCTGTTAACCGCGGGGTTGTAGGTTCGAGTCCTACTCGAGGAGCCACTTCGATTGTAAGACAGGTCTTCTTCGGAAAACCTGTTTTATATATCTTTCGGGGCCTATAGCTCAGCGGTAGAGCAGCCGGCTCATAACCGGCCGGTCCCTGGTTCGATCCCAGGTGGGCCCACCAATTTTACTATTATCCGGCCCGTTGGTCAAGCGGTTAAGACACCGCCCTTTCACGGCGGTATCAGGGGTTCGAATCCCCTACGGGTCACCACAAAAGGGGAAAAGCGCAGCAGCAATGCTGCGCTTTTTTATTTTACGGGAATAATAGGAAAAACATTGCCGTGCGTCAAACAAGAAAGCATTAAAACTTCGGAGGAGAATCATGCGCCTGTTCGTCGGCATCGAGTTTCCGGAAAAAAGCCTCGCCGCCCTGGAGGCCGTCCAGGCGAAGCTGCGCGGCAACAGCCAGCGGGGACGGTTCAAGCGACGCGAGAATTTCCACATTACGCTGAAGTTCCTCGGCGAGGTGCCGGCGGCCGATGTGCCGCTGCTCGGACCGCAACTGGCCGCGGCCGCTTCGGCCGGCGGCCCGTTCGCCATCGGCCTCGGCCGGCTGGGCCAGTTCGGCGGCGGCGTGCCCGTGCGGACGGTGTGGGTGGACGTGGCCGGCGATACGGCGGCGCTCGCGGCGCTGCAGGGCAGGGTGGAGCAGGCTCTGGCCGGGTGCGGGTTCCCGCCGGAGCAGCGGGCGTGGCGGCCGCACATCACCCTTGCCCAGGATGTCGTGCCCCTGCCGGGCGCGCCGCCCTGGGGCGCTTATAAGGTCGACGGCGCGCTTTTCACGGTGCGCGAATTTGCCCTTATCCTCAGCGAGGAGGTCGACCGCCGGCGGGTCTACACGCCGATCGAGCAGTTTACCCTGCCGGGCTGAGGGGAGGAATTTTTCCCCACCGGCACGAAATAATATATGAAGGCAGCCCGGCACTTTCTTATGCGGGCGGTCTCTGAAAAGTCTTGAAGGAGGGGGAGGCGTGAAACTCAGCAAGCGCCTGGCGACGATAGCGGCCTTAGTGCCGCCGGGCAGCCGCCTGGCGGACATCGGCACCGATCACGCTTATCTGCCCGTTTATCTGGTTAGCGAAGGCATTGTGCCGTCCGCGGTGGCCGGCGAAGTAAATCAGGGCCCGTTCCGGGCGGCCGGTGAGGCGCTGGCCAGGGTCGGCCTGACCGACCGGATCGATCTCCGTTTCGGCGACGGGTTGGCGGTGCTGGCCCCCGGCGAGGTGGACACGGCCGTGATCGCCGGTATGGGCGGCCCGACGATCGTGGAGATACTTGATGCCCGTCCGGAGGTTACGGCGTCGCTGTCGTGCCTCGTCCTCCAGCCGATGCTGGGCGGGGGTGTCGTCCGCCGCTGGCTGGCGTCGGCGGGCTGGCATATCGTGGCCGAGGCTCTTGTCGAGGAGGACGGCCGCCTGTACGAGGTTATTGCCGCCGCGCCCGGAGCGGCGGAGGAATACGAAGAAATACTGTTAGACATCGGCCCGCTGCTGTGGGCCAGGCGGCATCCGCTGCTCGGGACCCATGTGGCGGCGCTGCTGGCGCAGGCGAGGCGGGTGGCGGCGGAGATGGCCGTCAGCCCGCAGGCGGTGTCTTCCCCCAAGTACCGGGAGTATCTGGCGAAAATTACCCAGTTGGAGGATAGATACGCATGCCTGTGAAGTGCCGGACAATAATGGCGGCGCTGGAACGGCTGGCGCCGCGCGAGCTGGCGGCCGGCTGGGACAATGTCGGCCTGCTGGTCGGCAGCCCCGAGCAGGAGATCGCCTCGCTGCTGGTGGCTCTTGACGTGACGCCGGAGGTGGCGGAGCGGGCGGCGGCCGACGGGGTCGACCTGATCGTCGCCCACCATCCGCTGATCTTCAAAAATCTGTCCGCCGTCCGCACCGACACGCCCCAGGGCCGGACGCTGGCCGCGCTGCTGGCGGCCGGCGTCGCCGTGTACGCCGCCCATACAAACCTCGACGTTGCCGAGGGCGGCGTGAACGATTGTCTGGCTGCTAAACTCGGCCTTGCGGAGCTGCGCCCGCTGGCGGTCGAAGGCCGGGAGCGGCTGCTGAAGCTGGCGGTGTTCGTGCCGGAGGACCATGGGGAGGCGGTGCGTGCGGCCATCACTGCGGCTGGCGCCGGCCATATCGGCAATTACAGCCATTGCACCTTCCAGACGGCCGGTACTGGTACGTTCCTGCCCCTGGATGGCGCCCGGCCGTTTATCGGCGAGCAGGGCAAACTGGAATACGCGGCCGAGTACCGGCTGGAAACGATAATGCCCGAGAGCGTCGCCGACGCGGTCGTAGACGCTATGCTCAAGGCCCACCCCTATGAGGAGGTGGCCTACGATCTATACGCGCTTACCAACCCCGGCCGGGCTTTCGGGCTGGGACGGGTGGGCCGCCTGGACGCTCCCGAACCTTTCGCGGCCTTCGTCCGCCGGCTCAAAGACGCGCTTGGCGTCGAGCAGGTCAGAGTCGCTGGACCGGCAGACCGTGAGGTCGGGACTGTGGCGGTGTGCGGCGGCAGTGGCGCCAGTTTGCTGGCGGCGGCGTCCGGCGCCGGGGCCGACGTTTTGGTTACCGGGGATGTCAAGTATCACGAGGCGCTGGAGGCGGCGGCCGTCGGCCTGACGCTGGTCGACGCCGGCCATTTCGCGACCGAGCGCCCGGTCGTCGCGGCCTTAGCCGCTCATCTGGAGGCGTGCGCCGCCCAAAACGGCTGGGATGTGGCCATAAGGACCGAAACCTTTTCCCGCGATGTATTCCGCGTTTGGTGAGACAGGCGAACAAGGCCTGTCTTTTTCTATGCCAGCAGCAAGAGGAGGGTTTATCGATGAAAGACCAGCTAGCCATGCTCAGCGAATTGCAGGTTCTGGAGCGGCAGAAACGCGAGGCGGTCGGTCGCAAGGAGAGTATCAGTGTCGACGAGGTGCGCCTGCTGTGGCAGGATATCAGGCTGTTGTCGCAGACGGTGGCCGCCGACCGGGAGAAGCTGGCTGGCCTGGAGAAAGCGTGCGCCGTCCGCGAGGCCGAGCTGACCTCACTCGCCAGACACTGCGAAGAACTGGAGAAGAAGCTGTACTGCGGCGAGATAACCAACATCAAGGAGATCGAACAGGTCCGGACGCGCTGTGAAGCCCTCCGCAACGATATCGGCCGGCGGGAGAACGACGCGGTCGCCGGCATCGAGGATTGCGAGCTGCTGGCCGCCAAGATCGTCGGCGACGAGGCCGCGTTGCAGGCCAAGAAGCGCCTCCACGCCGAAAAACAGCAACACGTTACCCACGAGGCGGCCCGCAGCGACGCCGAATTGGCCGGCCTGGAAGAGCGCTGCCGGGCGCTGTCTGGCAAGGTCGATCCTGCCCTGCTTCGCCAGTTCCGCGAGCTCGCCCGCAAGCTGCCCCAACCGGTGGCGAAGGTGGCGGGCGGCGTGTGCGGCGGCTGCCGGCGGAGCATCCCGACCGGGCAGCTGGCAAAGGGGGACGATAAGACGCTTTACTGCGACAATTGCGGCCGTATTCTTTTGGTCGAATAATAAGGGCAGTGGCCTAGGAAGTCCATCTACTGCGTTGCTCCTCAGCTGCTTGCTCGGCGTACGCAACCAAGTACGCCGTCGCAGCGCAGCTTCCGGTGCGCCTTGTATCTGGAGCTTCCTAGACCACTGCGCAAAAGGTTTGACGATTATCGCTTCACGCGGTAAAATATTCGTGTTTGCACAGCGTCCGCGCTGGGCGCGCGAGGAGGCTTGAGTTATGAATCAACGTAAAGGGATGGAGAATTTTCTTGCCGGCGGAATTTACGGCATTACGGACGATGCGCTGTCCCGCGGGCGCAGCAGCATGGACGTGGTTCGGCTGCTGCTGGCCGCCGGCATTAGGGTGATCCAGTACCGCGAGAAGAGCAAACCGGAGCGTGCGATGTACGAGGAATGCCGCGTTATCCGCGACCTTACGGCGGGTGCGGGGGCGACCTTTATCGTCAACGACCATGTGGCGCTGGCGATGGCGGTCGGGGCGGACGGCGTTCACATCGGCCAGGACGACCTGCCGCCCGTGACGGTGCGCGAGCTCGTCGGCCCCGCTATGGTCATCGGCCTGTCGACTCACGCGCGGGAGCAGGCCAGGGAGGCCGAGAAGCTGGCCGGCGTGATCGACTACATCGGCGTCGGCCCGGTATTCGCGACCGGCACGAAATTGGACGCCGCCGCGCCGGTGGGGCTCGCTCTGCTGGAGTACGTGGCTGCCAATATCAGTCTCCCGTACGTCGCCATCGGCGGCGTGAAGGAGGGCAATATCGCCGCAGTGCGCCGCCGGGGCGCGGGGATGATTGCCATTGTGTCCGAGATCGTCGGCGCGGACGATATCCCCGCCAGGGTAGCCGCCCTGCGCGCCGCCATGGCGTAAAATATCGCGCTGGCCCCGGCCTTGACGGCGGCGGGCGTTCGTGGTATATTGTTAATCCAGACAATTGAACAGGATCAGTGAGTACGAAAGATGATCGCGAAGGCCGCAGGGCCTTCGAGGAAAGTCCGAGCTCCACAGGGCAGGGTGCTGGTTAACGGCCAGCGAGGGCGACCTCAGGGATAGTGCCGCAGAAATGTAGACCGCCCGGCTTCGCCGGGTAAGGATGGAACGGTGCGGTAAGAGCGCACCAGCAGTCAGGTGACTGACTGGCTAGGTAAACCCCACCTGGAGCAAGACCGAATAGGGAAGAGATGAGGTAGCCCGCCGATCCTTCCGGGTAGCGTCGCTAGAGCCGGCAGGCAACTGCCGGCCGAGATAAATGATCATCACCGCGTAAGCGGAACAGAACTCGGCTTATCGACTGCTCACCGATCCTTGTCAGGAAAACCCGCGGCTTAATAGCCGCGGTTTTTTGTGTTTTTCGACAGGACTTTGCGGAACAATAACGAAAGATAGTATTCCGTTACGTCTATAATAAAGGTGGTACGACGATGATAAAAGCAGATCTGCTGACAGCTGCTATGATCGTGATTGACGACGAGGAAATGTTTGTGGTCGGCCGTCATTCCGATATCCAGCGCCTTAGCGACGCCGCCCTGGTGGAGCGGGCCTGGGAACTTAAGCTCGACAACGGCCACCGGCCTTACGCTTCGCTGAAAAAGCGCGTAAACTACGAAATCGACGAGGCGCCGGGCGCCGGGGCAGGCAATGAGGTGACGCGGCGGATCGCCGCTCGCACAGGCCTCCGTTTCGCCCATGATCTGCACCTCGTCACTCAGACATACCTCTTCCGGCCGACAGCCGCGTTCTGGGCCGACCTGTGGGTCGACTTTTCCGACGGGCCGGACCTGCCTCGCGGCCGGAGCCTGGAGGACTATTACGCGGTATATCAGGGGAAGATTATGGCGAGTGTGAGTAATATTAAATTCGTCCGTCTGTAGCCGCCTACATTTTGAAGAAGAAAAGCGGCCGCGTTTTTGGACTGAACCCCGAAAAATGGACATTGAGCAAAAGAGCCTCCTGTTGTAGGATGACTACGACAGGAGGCTCTTTCATGGGAAAACATTTCGGTA